>JAZOOC010000299.1:0-9093 GCA_045654825.1 Clostridia bacterium
CACCAATATGGTCCTCGTGACCGTGAGTTATTATTATTCCTCTTACTTTTTCGGCATTCTTTACAAGATAGGTAAAATCGGGAATAACCAAATCAACCCCGAGCATCTCTTCATCGGGAAATGCGATTCCGCAATCGAGGACAACTATATCTTTTCCGAACTCTAAAACGGTAAGATTTTTTCCGATCTCGTTAAGTCCTCCAAGTGGAATAATTTTTAATTTTTTTGCTTTTGACACTATTTAACCTCCGTTTATATATATTTCCGACCACAAATATCAGTTTATTATATCATATATTTTCCAAAAATACAAGGTATTCTTTAAGAGTTGTTTTTTTATCTTTTATATATACACATATTTTAAAAAAAGCATACAGTCCGTCGCTTTTTAACATCAAAGCAAGCTTTTCATCTCCCTCTGCAATATTATTTATAAGCATATCTTTCTCTTTGTCGGTTAAAAGCCTTTCTTCCTCATCATACAAAATAAGCTTTCCGTTTTCATAAACACCGCTTATATATCCTCTTTTTCTGTGAGGTATAAGCTTTATTCCTGTTGCGTTAAGAAAAACATCTGTATATTTGCTTTCCGATTTAAAATATACATAAAAACCATTTTCTGCTCTTTTTAAAGAAGAAGATATTTTTTCATTATAAATATCGTTAACCGAAAAGCTGTCGGTTATTTCGGTTATATTTGATGCCTCCGCTCTTGCGAATTTCAAGTCGGGATAAATATTGCAAAGTCTTTTAAAATCCTTATTTCTTATTTCGGTATAGTTTTTTCCGAACAAACTGATAACAATTTCTTTATCCCCATATATATACAATCCTCCGGCGCAGTTAAGATAATCAATACCGAATCTTAACGCGCCTTCGTTTGAAATACCCATATCCGCAACCTTTCCGCCCGCAGACTGAATGCCCGACATAACCGCATATCTTATCATAGATGCAACAGGTGATGAAGAGGAGGCCGCCGCAAGCTTAAGCGAAGGATATATTCTTGAAAAGCAAGCACCGAAAAGCGCCGCTTCTTCCGGATTAAATCCCATCCCTGCCTTTCCGTAAACTTTATTGTTCTCAAAACGCACAGCAGGAAGTGTCGTTCCGTTTATAATATTTTCGGTTATTTTCTCTCCGTCAGGAACATATTTTTCATTCCATATACTCACATCCTCGGAAACCATAGCCGCCTCTCCGATAACCGTTCCCTCTCCTACTGCCGAAAATTCTTCAAGACTTGCTCTTTCCTTAATTTTTGCAAGCGGCGCGATAAGAGATTTTTTCAAAACAGCTTCCTCGCCCACAAAACATCCCTTGTTTAAAACTGCTCCGCCGATTAATGCCCCCGAGGATATAACACAATCCGAGCCTATAACACTGTATGCTTCAATCCTTGCACCGCTTTCAATAACAGTCCCCGTTCCTATAAAAACCGGCGGTTTTATCAAAGCGCCTATCTTAAGCATTGTGTTTTCGCCTACCATAACACCTTTGTTTTTTATTGCACAGTCGGTTTTTACCGAAATCTTTCCCTTTAATATATCTCTGTGACAGCCTATATAATCCCTCGCGGTATCAAAACAGGTAAAATATCCGTTAATTGATATTTTGTTTACATTTAACTTTTTAAAAAACGCCTCCTTTTCAACTATATATATTCCGGTTTCCTTTCCTTTATTATATACAGCAGTTACCCCGCCCTGACGAAAATGATACTCAAAAGCCTTTTTAAGAGGAATATCTGTAAGAACAGGCTTGGTTATAGCAAGTATAGTTCCCTCGGTTTTTTCGATAGTTTCGTAAATTTCTTCCTTATCTTTTATAACAGGTATCTTTTCTAAAACCTCAGAGGGATAGAGGCTATCTTCCTTTTCACAAAACACCCTGCAATCTGTTATTCCGTTATCCGAAAGATAATCGGAAATATGAAAAATCAAGGGCTTATCCATAACATTGAGCATCAGCTTGGGAGAGCTGAGAGTTAATGGAATAAGTATGTCTTCTTTTCTCTCAAATATAACCGCCTGCATATTTTTTCAGTCCTTTCCAATATATTTTTTTCCTTATTTTTAAAAATATACCGTTTTCTTTGAATTCCGCTTCTCCCTAAGGCTGAAGCGATTTCAAATATGAATTTTCCGTAAATAATTTCCGTTTTTTTAAAAAAAAGGCTTGATTTTTTTTCTATTTATAGTATAATAAACAAGGTTGAAACATTTTTGTAACATTCGAGTAAACAAAAAGTAATAAAAAGGCGGTGGTTGTTTGCTGAGAGCAACAGCAAGTAAGATTGCACAGGCAATCAAAGAATTTGACTACAAGGAAAATGCAGTAAAAGCTTATAACAAAACTATAGAATATTCAAAAAATTTATATATCAAAGCTTTAGATAAAGCAGAAAATTTAACTGAAAAGTCCCTTTTCAATATCTCTGCAGTTATCACAGCATTTATGTTTCTTACCGTTCTTCCGGCAGCAGGTCTTGATTTCGGATACAAGCTTGTTTGCGACGGCGAAGCAGCAAGTGTGGTTTCTTCAAAAACCGAAGCAACAGAAATACTTGCCCATGCACAAAAAGAACTTAAAGAAATCCCCTCGGCTAAAAAACCGAGTAAAATCGATATTGTTATTACAATAGCAAACAAAGAAATGATTCAGCAGGGCGAATGTGCAGTAAGCTCAGTAGTTGCCTGCTATGACGGCAGAGAAGACTGTTACGGAATTTTCGCAGACGGAAAGCTTGCCGCAGCGGTTTCTAACGAAACAGACGCATACGCACTTCTTAATGATTATAAAAACGAATATAAAACCGATAATGCAGTTTCGGTAGGCTTTAATAAAAATGTTGAAGTAAAACCCGCAAGAACAGAAAAAGGCAATATTCTTTCAAAGGAAGATGCTCTTCTTGCACTTAAAGCTCCCGAAATCAAAAGAATTACTTATACTGTCAGACCGGGAGATACATTATCTGAAATCGCTCAGTCAAACGGACTTTCGCTTTCAAGAATTATCGAACTTAACCCCGGTATTTCTGCTGAAAATATTAAAGACGGAAATATTATTAATTTAACTGATACATCACCTTTAATTGCCGTAAGAGAAGCAAGAAAGGTTACTGAAACAGAAACCGTTCAGTTTGCAACCGATAAAATAGACGACAGCAGTTCCTATGTTGGAACAACAATAGTTGTTGCAAACGGTGTACTCGGTGAAAAAGAGGTTGAATACGAGGTTGTTTACGAAAACGGTATAGAGGTTGTTAAAACACCTCTCAAAGAAACCGTTACAAAAGAACCTATATCCGCTACTGTTAAAGTCGGAACAAAACCCAGACCCAAAACCGCTCCTACAGGCTCATTCAAAATGCCTTATTACGGAGTTCTTACCTCCCGTTACGGAGTTCAGCGTTCAAGATCTGTTCACAGAGGTATCGACCTTGCAGGTCCTGTGGGCGGAAATGTAGTTGCATCAGACGGCGGAACAGTAACTTTCGCAGGCTGGGACAACGGCGGCTACGGATATATGGTAAAAATCAGACATTCCAACGGATACGAAACATATTACGCACACTTAAGCGCAGTTAAAGTATCCAAAGGTCAGCAGGTTTATCAGGGACAGACAATCGGTCTTGTAGGAAATACCGGAAGATCAACCGGTCCTCACTTACATTTTGAAGTAAGAAAAAATGGTACTCCTGTTAATCCGTATAGTTATATAAGATAAAAAATACCACGCGTATGCGTGGTATTTTTTATGAATTACAAATTAAAATTTGCATGAATCAGCTTCGCTATGAATTTTCGTTAACACTCAATGAAGTGATTGCTTTGCAAACATCAAGATGTCGGCATAAATTCATTCCTTATGGCAATTAATCCTAATTCCCGATTATTTCAAGAAACGCTTTCGCCGCAGGCGACAGAGGATTATGCTTAAGATAGGCATAACCGATATGTCTTGGCGGCAAAGGCGGATTTAATTCCATTTTGGATACGCTCTTACTTAAAAGACTTTCCTTTGCGAACTCTTCAACCACACAGGCTACTCCGAGGTTAATCGAAGCAAAACGAATTAAAAGCTCGTGAACCGCCATTTCAATCTGTGGTTTTAATTCTATTTTCTTTTCCTCAAATTTTTTATCAGTATATTGTCGTGAAACAGAATTTTTTTCAAGAAGCATCAACGGAAGAGAAGCAATTTCTTTCCATGTATAGCTTTCTTTTTTTTGATATTCGGGCGAGCAGACAAAAATATCATGAATTTCAAGACATGGTTTTATTAAAAGCTCGTCATCTTCTTTAGGAAGATTAACAAAAGCAAGTTCTGCTTTTCCCTCTTTAACAAGATTTAACATCTGTGTTGAATAAGAATTTGCCATTTCTATCTTAATTTCGGGATATTTTGCGTGAAATTGTTCAAGATAAGGTAAAAGATAATGTGTTGTTATTGTATCTCCTGCAGCGATTACAAGCGAACCACTTTCAAGATGGTGAAAACGATTTAACAAAGTTTCTCCCTGTTCAATCGCCTGCATCGCACTTTCCACCTTTGAAAAAAGTATTTCTCCCTCTTTTGTAAGACTTACTCCCCGCCTTGAACGGATAAAAAGCTGTGTGTTCAAATCCTGTTCAAGTTGATGTACCGATTGTGAAATCGCAGATTGAGAAATATATAAATGCCTTGCCGCCGTGGAAAAAGATGCAAAACGCGCAGTTTCATAAAATATCTTATAATAATCCAATTTAGTTTTCATTTTGTTATAAGCTCTCCTTATCACTGTTGTAAAATATATATACTTTACTAATGGATACATTTGTATTATAATAATAAGGAAGTAAAAAGTCAATAACTCGGGAGGTTATTTTTATGGAAAGAAGAACCGGTACCATTTCAAGAGGTATTCGTTGTCCAATCATCCGTGAAGGAGACAATTTAGTAAATATTGTTACAGAAAGTGTTATAGGCGCTGCAGAGACTGAAGGCTTTGCACTCCGCGACCGCGATGTAGTTGCTATAACCGAATCTGTTGTAGCTCGTGCACAGGGCAATTACGCATCTGTTGATGCTATTGCAGAAGATGTTAAAGCTAAGCTTGGCGGCGAAACAATCGGTGTTATATTCCCTATTTTAAGCCGTAACCGTTTTGCTATATGTTTAAGAGGTATAGCTAAAGGCGCAAAAAAAATTGTTCTTATGCTTAACTATCCAAGCGACGAAGTAGGAAACGCACTTGTTTCTCTCGATCAGCTTGACGAAGCAGGAATTAATCCTTATTCTGATGTCTTAACAGAAGCAGAATACAGAAAATTATTCGGAGAAAATCTGCATCCTTTCACCGGAGTAGACTATATTAAATACTACGGCGACTTAATCCGTTCCTGCGGTGCAGAAGCTGAAATAATTCTTGCAAACGACCCTAAAGTTATCCTTAAATATACAGATTGTGTTTTAAACTGCGATATTCATACACGCGAAAGAACAAAAAGAATTTTAAAAGCTACCGGTGCTAAAAGAGTAGCAGGTCTTGACGAAATTCTTACCGCTCCCATTAACAACAGCGGATACAACGCAAAATACGGACTCTTAGGCTCTAATAAATCGACAGAAGATACTGTAAAACTCTTCCCAAGAGAATGTTTTGATTTAGTTTCTGAAATCCAGTCCGAATTTATGAAAAAATGCGGAAAACATATAGAAGTTATGGTATATGGTGACGGAGCATTCAAAGACCCCGTAGGAAAAATATGGGAGCTTGCAGACCCTGTTGTTTCTCCCGCTTATACAAAAGGTCTTGAGGGAACACCTAATGAACTTAAATTAAAATATCTTGCAGATAACGATTTTGCAGACCTCAAAGGCGAAGCATTAAAAGAAGCTATCGAATCTGCTATAAAGAAGAAAGCAGATGATCTTACCGGTAATATGGCTTCTCAGGGAACAACCCCCAGAAGATTAACAGATTTAATCGGTTCACTTTGCGATTTAACAAGCGGCTCGGGCGATAAAGGAACTCCCGTAATTCTTGTTCAGGGATATTTTGATAATTTAGCTGACTAATAGTACAAAAGCCAAGAGGAAATCCTCTTGGCTTTTTAAATTTATAATTCAGAATTCATAATGCACAAATAATTGAAAATTGATAATGAAAAATGGAAAGTTAAGGTGTGCTTCGCACAAATTTAATTTCGTCGGCTCTGCCGACACCTTAATTCCTAATTCCTAACTCCTAATTTCTAATTGAACACAGCTTTGTTATTTTCAACTTTCAGTTTTCCATTCAACCAACTGCTACTTTCACAACAATTTTCTTAACCGCTGCAGGTTTGTCATAAGCCATACCCGGTCTATGGATATCTTCGGGGAAAAGAATTGCATATTCCTCGTTTTGAAGAACGCAGACAGAGGGTTTATTATAGTTTTTGAAAAACTCGCAATCCTTTTCTTCGCTGTATAAAATATCTGTTTCAGCTTTTGAAATATTATACACTTCCATTTTTTCAATTCCCGAAATTATGTACTGAATATCTATGTATTTTCTGTGAGCTTCTGCTTTTGCTTCTTCGGGTGCTTTGGTGTCATATTCCTGAACCATAGCAAAAAGATCATTACCCTTTAATTCATATCTGCCGACAGGAAGATTTTCTTCTGTAGCCTTTTTTATAAATTCAAATGCTTCTTTAAAATTTTTATTTACTCCGTAATATAATTCACTGTTTTTTAAACTATCAAATATCATTTTATTTCTCCTTTAGGAACATCTGTCCAGCTTCTAGTTTTTGCCGACTCATATATTGTTAAAATAAGGTCTATTGAGCGTCTCGCATCTCTTGCGGGAGCTATTAGCTCTGCTCCGTTTAAAATTGCATCTATAAAATTGGATACTATACGATTATGAGCTTCCGAATCTATGTTTTCGGGCTTTTCGCCGAAAACTTCTACCTTTTCTGAAAGCTGAATTTCTTCAACATTAAATTCATTATCAGATAAGCTTTTATATAGAACTGTTTTTCCGTCTGCAAAAACAATCGTTCCCTTTTCGCATTCTATTCTTATTCTGTCACATTCAGGGTTACCCTCTGGATTATAGGATAATACTGTACCCATCAAGGTACCGTGAGCGCCGTTTTCGAATTCAAGAAGTGCAAATGCTGTATCTTCGCCGTCTATATTTCTTCCCATTGTGTCGCATACCGCACAAACACTCTTAACATTTCCTGCAAGATGCACCATTGCATCTACACCATGGCTTCCCTGATTTATAAGAAATCCACCGCCGTTTATTGCAGAAACACCTCGCCAGTAAGAGTTGGAATAATAATCGTGACCGCGATAACCTCTGTACTGAAATTCAACAATTCTCATTTTTCCAAGCTCGCCCGAATCAAGAATTTTTTTAGCATTAATTATTCCCGATTGAACTCTGTTGGGGAAAACGCACCCCATAATAACATTGTTTTTTTCTGTTGCCTCTATCATTGCGGTCATTTTATCAATTGTAACATCCAAAGGCTTTTCGCATAATATATCAATTCCTGCATCAGCAAAAGCTATTGCGCATTCAGCATGATAAGAACTCGGATTACAAATAATAACCATATCAACATCACATTCATCAATTACCTTTTTGTAATCGTCTGTAAGATAAGGAATGTTGTATTTCTTTGCAAATTCTTCCCCTTTTTGAACGCTTCTTCCGTGAACTAATGCAACAATTTCCGCTCTGCCGTCAGCCTCTATTGCCTCTGCATGAGAATGAGCAATCATGCCGCAACCGACAAGTGCAACCTTTAACTTTTTATCCATATTTATACCTCATAACAGTTTTTATTATATTTTATCACTTAATAAGGAATATTTCAAATATTTTTTAGTTTAATGACCGATATCTTCATACTCTTGATATTAGTTATTCGTTTTAAAAAATTTTAAAGCGAATAACTTTTCGTTTAAAACGAATAACTGTTGACATTTTATTATATAATAAGTATAATATAAATAAAAGGTGGTTGTATATATGAAATTTAATGATGAAAAAACACGCTCTATAACTATATAACTTTTAGAAAAGATAACTCAGGGAACGGAAAATCTTACAAAACATGTATCTGAAACTTTTAATGTTAATCAGAATACTATTCATACTTATATTAACAATTTAGTTGAAAACAATGTTATCAAAAGAGTTAAACGCGGAAAATATGAATTAACAAAAGAACAATATCATTACTCATTAAAAAGAAGTAAAGGCGATCTAGATACAGACATATATTCGTATGACAAGTATTTAAAAAAACATGTAAGCAGATTTGAAAGCAATGTTCAGACAATATGGCAGTACTCATTCAGCGAAATGATTAATAATGTTATGGACCATTCAGAGGCAGAAGATGTAACCGTAACAATAGAACAGGATTACCTTAACACCTCTGTTATTATCGAAGACCGCGGAATAGGAATTTTCAATAAAATTCAAAAACACTTCGGTTTTGAAACAGTAACGGATGCTATTTGTGAATTATTTAAAGGCAAGCTCACAACAGACTCTGCCAATCATTCCGGAGAAGGAATATTTTTTACATCTAAAGCTATGGATTACTTTTTCATTTTATCCGACAATAAGGTATTTACAAACAATAAATACAATGAAAGTATAACTCTCGACTCTTTTTCAAATTTTGAAAAAGGAACAACCGTTCATATGACACTCTCAAATTATACTCATAAACAAATGCACGAAATATTCGATATGTATGCTAATGTTGATGGCGGTTTCACAAAAACAACCATACCATTAAAAAACATATTCAATACTTCACCTGTTTCCCGCTCGCAAGCAAGACGAGTTTGCAACAGGCTGGATAAATTTACTGAAGTTATTCTTGACTTTGAAAGTTTAGACTGGATGGGGCAAGGCTTTGCACATCAGATATTTGTTGTATATCAAAGAGAAAATCAGAACATCAAAATTACGCCGGTAAATATGAATGAATCAATTAATAAAATGTATGAACATGTGTTATACGATAAATAAATTTACAAACCCTACCTTCCCACCCAACGGCGGTGCTTCTCCCTAAGAAGCACCGC
>JAZOOC010000300.1:0-9907 GCA_045654825.1 Clostridia bacterium
CGATCATACTTCTCACAGTGAAGTATCATATAACAAGTGGCCCGGGGAAAAAGCAATTAAATATGCAAACGGTGTGGCACATATTTATCTCGAAGAAGATGTTTTGTTGGATAACACCCTTAACATCGGCGGCGGCAGGACGCTTTACCTTTGCCTTAACGGTCATGCTCTTGCTATGAAATACAAAGGGCAGAGAATTATCAATGTAAGTGTAGGCGGGAAACTTTATTTGTGTAACTGTACCCGCTTGGAAGGCGGTAAGATTACAAGCGGAGAAGCAGAATACGGTGCAGGTATCCATAACAACGGAACAGTAAGAATGTACGGCGGTGTTATTACAAAAAACAACGGCGGTTACGGTGGTGGTGTGTATAACAACGCAAACTTTTACCTCTATGGTGGAGACATATACGACAACAAGGCTATACACGGCGGTGGTGTCTGGAATGATAACGACGGTGAATATAAATTTATCATGTACGAAGGAATGATTCATATGAATGTTTCTTCCACAGGAGGAGGTATTTACAACAACGACCACGCAAACCTCCTTTTGAAAGGTGGTACCATAACCCTGAATGCGGCAAAAAACGGAGGCGGTGTATGGAACAACGGCGGAAATGTGACATTTGATGGTTGTATGATTCTCGAAAACACTGCCGCGTTCGGCGGCGGTATCTGGAACAACGGCGGCGGGCTCCTTGAAATCAAAAGCGGTAACATTTCAAGGAATATGGCAACCACTGATCCCTACGACATAGACGGATATGGCGGCGGTGTATGGAACAATGACAAGGGTATCATAAATATGACAGGCGGTGAAATCACCTTCAACAAAGCTGCATTCGGCGGCGGTGTATGGTGTAACCCGGATAGTGAATTTATGATGTCAAACGGTGTTATCGCTGAAAACGAAGCGACACTCGGCGGTGGTGTCTATGTCTCGGCAAAAGGCAGCCATGTTGCAACCTATCAAACACCCCCTTCTCCTGCAAGATTCAGAATAACCAATAATGCAGGCGTTGTATTGAACACAGCAACAGTACAAGGTGGCGGTGCGTATGTGGAGGGTATACTTGAATTTGAGGGAGAAGGAGAAGTAACAGGCAACATTGCAGGAACTCCTGACAATATTGATGTTTTTGCGGCAGAAGGTGCTAAAATTAACAGAAACAGTTCAATGTCAACACAGTTTGTCGATGTTGCTTCCGATGCGTATTATCTTGAACCTGTAAAATGGGCGGTTGAAAAGAATATTACAACCGGCACAAGTGCAGTCACCTTCTCACCCGACGATACTTGTAACACGGCACAGATTCTTACTTTCCTTTGGCGTGCGGCAGGGTCTCCGACCGTGACAAATCCGTTTCCTTATGCCGATGTATATGAAAGCGATTACTTCTATATGGCGGCGCAATGGGCAAAGAAAAAAGGTATGATAGAGCATTATGCCCTTTACCCGAACTTCTCTTGCAACCGTATGGGGGCGGTGTATTACATCTGGTGTGCAGCAGGAAAACCTGCGTGCAAAACGCCACTTAAATTTACAGACACAAAAGATGAAAAGTATGAAAAGTATTACGAAGCAATCGCCTGGGCGGTGGATAATGGTATCACAAACGGAACATCCGATACAACCTTCTCTCCCGGAAAGACCTGCACCCGTGCTCAGATTGTGACTTTCTTGTGGAGAGCAGCACAAAAAGGGTTAATATAATTTATTGAAAAGGCTTTACACCCAGACAAAATAGTTTAAATTGGAGGAATTTATTATGAAAAAACTTTTAGCAATTTTACTTATGGTGGTTATGTCAGTAACACTTCTTGCGGGTTGTGGTACTGACCCCGTTTACGAAGACCTTTCCAACTTCCTTAATGTTGAAATGGTTGAAGTTAATGCAGATTACGAAAAAATCAAAGAAGAAGTTGGCAAATGGGAATCAATGGAAGATGATTCTGCTCTCGCAAACAGCTTGAAGGATGTACTTATTCCGCTTGTTGACGGTTCACTTGCAGCACTTGAAAACATCGCTCCCGCAACAGAAGAAGTTAAGGCTGTTAAAGAAAAATATGTTAAAGTAATGGAAACATACAAGGAAGGCTTTGAAGCTCTCGCTGATGGTTGTGTAACTCAGGAACAGACAACGATAGATGCAGGAACCGAAAAAATGAACGAGGCTGTTGAGCTTCTTGATGAATATAATCAGGCTCTGGAAGATTTAGCTAAAGAACACGGTGGCGAAATCGAGTATTAATTTTAAAGGAGTAATTTTATGAATTGGTACATACAGTCAATTAAAAATTACTGTAACTTCAGTGGAAGAGCAAGAAGAACAGAATACTGGATGTTTGCTCTTATAAGTGCCGTTATCGTATTTGTCTTAGGAATGATAGATGGAATAATCGGCATCAAGCTTCTCACAAGCTTATACAGCTTGTTTATATTAATACCCGAACTTTCCCTTTCGTTTCGCAGACTGCACGATATTAATAAGTCAGCATGGTGGCTTTTAATCGCATTTGTTCCCGTTGTTGGAGCAATCATCCTTTTGGTGTTCTCACTAAAACCCGGAACAATCGGTGACAACAACTACGGCGCCGATCCAAAAGATACATACATTGGATAACAAGTAATTTAATAATTGTGTAAAGCCTTTCATAGAACCCTCTGAGATGATAAAGCTCATTTCAGAGGGTTTTACTATATCAAAATATGATAAACATTAACCAAAGAAAAACAGTTTGCGAATTCCTTTGTAGACTTATGACATCTTCTGTGATATGTTTGTGTTGCCGAAGGGTAAAGACAAATATCAGGAGAAGAAAATTATGAAGAAAAAAGTATTATGTACGGCAATGGCAGCACCCCGGCAGACGAGGCGAGAGCATCAGCCTTGAAAGTTATGTCCCCACAAAATATAGTTACACATTAAAGGGATGGTTCACGGACCCACGAACAAAGCAGAATCAGGTAACAACATTCAAATTCACATCGCCTTTTTATATAATGTAATCCCGGCCTTGCCTGTATTTTAGCGGACTTTCTCCTACAAGCTGCTTAAAAACATTGCTGAAATAGTGAACATTTAAAAATCCCAGCGATGAGGCAATGTCGTTAATTGAAATATCAGTCGTTTTAAGATATGCTTTTGCCTTTTCTATTTTGAGATTGTTTATATATTTTACCGGACTCATCCCATGGAGTTCTTTAAATGTTTCACGAAAATAAGTATCGCTTGCACCGATGTAGTTTATAAGGTCGTTTATTGAAAAATCCGGATTTGTAAAATTTGCTTCGATATATTCATCTGCTTTCGTTATCAGATTACGCTTGAATTCTGAATATTTCATTTGACGATCTTTAGAAAGTATGTCGTTTAAGCAACTGTAAATCAAAGATTTAACCTGAAGCTGATATCCATATGGCTTACTGCTCCATTTTGAATTTATCTTTTTAAAAATGTTTTTAAAATAATTGCTTTCATCATGAAGCTTATCAGGAAAAAGACCGGGCTTGATATCACCTGAAAAAGAAAACGATATCCAGACAAAAGGAGATTTTTTGCCGTAGGAATAATATGTTTCTCCCGCGGGAATGTAAATTAAATCGTTGGGATAGGCATGGATTTTACGCTCGCCGGGGCAGGCAACAAATTCACCATCTAAAATATAATAAAAGCTGTGAAATTTTCTTGGCGGTTCCATTTTATGATACCAATTATGAAAATAAGGTTTTGGATTGGTATATTCTCCGATATCATAGAAGTTTTTTATAAAAACATCCGTGTCTTCATATTCAAAAAAACTGCCGGACATAAACAAACCCCTCCCTTTATTTTAAACTCATTCTACTAAATTTGTAAAATAAAGTCAATGTTTAAGTTAAAATTATTGCTTGGAATTAGTGTTGAAATTTATAAAAAAATGTTAAATAGTGCATTTACTTTTTATAAAGATTGAATTATAATATATGATACAATGTGATTAAAATAGTGTAATTTCGATAAATTCTTAATTGGAGGGTATCTATGAAATCAAGAATAATCTCTTTTATGCTTGCGCTTTTTATGTTGTTTTCAATAGCGGCAAATGCAGCTACATTGGCAGGCACGCTTAAAATCAATCCCGGTTATCTTAAAATCGAAGCTGAAACTCTGGTTGAAGATAAAGAATCGGCAGAAATTATTGAACATGAGAAAGCATTCGGTAAAAAGGCAGTAATAACAAACGACGATGAGTTGAGTTTTACTGTAAGTACAACCGCTTCTGATAACAAAGTATGGATAAGATATTCCTCAGTGGATAAAGGCAATACGATTATTACAAAGGTTGGAGAATTGCCCGAGAAAAAAATCTTTCTTACCCATACCAACAGTATGGATAATTTCGGATGGATGTTGCTGGCAATACATCCGAAGCCCGGATCAAACTCCATTGATATTTCATTAAAAGCATCGGGTGAAGTTTATGTTGACAGTATTGTAATATCAAGAATAGCCGGATACTTTCCTCCCGATAAAGAAGAATTGTATAACGATATAGGTGAAATCATCCCTCAACCGAACTACGGATATGAAAAACCCTCCATTCCCATTGAAGTGGGTCATCCGAGAGTTATGTTTACAAAGGATGATATTCCGAGAATAAAAGCAAATATGCAGACCGAACAGAATATAGCTGCATATAATGAATTCAGAACTCTGGCTGATACCGAAACAGACGGTATGCTTGATACCTCGGCGGCAACAAATCATAATACAAGAATTCTGGATATTATACAGGCGAAGGCTTTTGACTATGCCGTATTCGGCAATGAAGAGAACGGCAGACAAGCAATAAAAGCTATGGAAAATTATCTTGATACTGTTTCATGGGCGGATTCAACCGATTCAAATATGACCTCATATCACTATCAGACTCACTGTGCTTTTAAAACAGGAATTGTGTATGACTGGTGTTATGATCTTTTAACCGATGAAATGAAGCATAAATTTGTCTACCGTGTTCAGAATATGATTTCCTGGTGCTTCTGCGGTTGGCCCCTAATAAATAATATCAGAGGTTATTTCGTCGGTGAAGCCTGTGCAAATGCATATTTAAGAGATATTCTTACTTTAGGTATTGCAACCTATGATGAGTATCCCGATATATATGATTATATAGGAAGTCTGATCCTCACAAACTATATTGATATAAGAGATCATTTTTATAAATCCGAATCCCAGTTTCAGGGATCTCAGTACGGATACTATGTATTGTATGCGGACTTATGGGCTCAGAAGCTTTTTGAAGCAATAAGCGGAAAAAGAGTAATGCAGGATGATATATATAAAACTACCGAGTATTACATTCACCTTATGCTTCCCAATGAAGATGTCTTCAAGGAATGTGACGATATGATGACTGCGGTGGGAACGCTTAGCCCTTTGAATTATAACGGTTATGCAGCCTTTATATCGTGTGTTGCTTCAGATGCATTAAAGGATGAATATATTAAGAACTATCAGAAAAAGGTTTCAAATAACTATACTTATTTCGTATCCGGAACAGGTGAATTTACCGCTGTTGAACATCTGATATTCAATGATCCCGAAGTGTCTGATAAAAACAGCTACCGCGAATTACCGAAAACAAAATATTTTATCGAGCCCAAAGGCTCTATGCACGCAAGAACGAGTTGGGATGAAGGCATAGGAAGTAAATCAGCTGTTGCCATGATGAAAATAAGTACAGATTATGTAACCTATCATCAGAATAATGATGCCGGCTCCTTCCAGCTTTATTATAAAGGTATGCTTGCTCAGGACCAGGGTCAGTATGCAAGAACAGATAATGCACAATACCACGCACATCATTCAAATACAATATCTCATAATTCACTTTTGATATATGATCCCGATGAGAACTTTGAGCTGATGAATTCATATGATATAAACAGTAATTCGGGCGGACAAAGAAGATTCGGTAAATCAGGAAGAGTGGGACAAACTCTTGAAGATTATCTTAATGAAAGAGAAGGTTATTATAAAACAGGAGAAATTATAGGCGCAGAATATGGTCCCGACCTTGTTACTCCCGAGTATTCATATATAGCCGGAGATATAGAATCAGCCTATTCGGAAAAAGCTGAGGAAGTTAAAAGACATATGCTCTTTATGCCGGAGAAAAGTGAAGACGGAGAAGCAGTGTTTTTTGTATTCGATAAAATAAAAACCTCCAAACCTTTTAAAAAGACTTTTCTTCTTCAGGCGTTTGAAGAGCCTGAAATTGAAAATAACAGAATTATCTTAAGAAGAACAGTGGATAATTATGATGGTCAGCTCACAAGCTATGTTCTTGCACCGTCGGATTATAAAATCGAGCCCATAGGCGGTGAAGGTAAACAGTGGTATGTCAACGGAGTGAATTATGTTCCACTGGCATCCTATGTTCCTGCTCTGCACGATAATCCTTTTGCATACGGATGGGGAAGAATAGAAATCTATCCCGAAGAAAAAAGAATTGATGATTATTTTCTTAACGCAATGTATTTATCCGATACAACTGAAACTGCACAAGTAAAAGAAGCAATAAAAATTGAAACCGATGATGTTCTTGGTGGTGTTCTTTTATCAAAAGCGGCAATTTTTGCCAAAGGCTCCCAAAGAGCATCCAAAGACTTAAGCTTCACCTTACCTTCCGATAAGGAATATTCTATTGCTGTCGCAAATGTAATGCAGGGCGAATGGACAGTTACCGTTAACGGCAATGAAACTTTTAAATGTGTTTCAACAAAAGACGGTGGAATTATTTATTTCAAAGGTAAAGGAGAAATAAAGCTATCCTTAACCGACAAATCAAAAACGGAAAAAGAATTTACGGAAAATTATGTTCACTCTGAGAAAAATACCGATACTGAATTGAGAATTAATTCCCGTTTGATTTATTCGGATACTTCACCCGAAATCAAAGAAGACAAATTATATATTCCTTTGAGAACCTTTTGCAATTATGCAGGCTTTGAACTCGAATGGAATCAGGAAGAAAAATCTGCAACCATAAACAGATTCGGTTCGCAAATCAAGCTTTTTACCGAGGGAACAAAAGCTTTTAACGAAGGTGTTGAAGTAAAACTTGAAGAGCCTGTTTTAATGAAAAACGGCTCTATGATGATCGGCTCGGAAATTGCAACAAGGTTTTTCGGTGCAACACTTGAAAATTTAAGCAATCGAAATGCAGTAAATGTTGTTGTAAATCTGAAGATTCAGGCATCAGATAATCCCGATATTATACCTATAATAGATGCAACCTGGACACCAGACTCTGTCGGAAGCGGATATTTCAGCTTTGACGGCTCAGGTGATACAAGATGGTATTCTCAGGGTGATGATGAATGGATAATCTGGAATCTTCAAAGAACAGATCTCATTTCTTCGATTATGTTATTCCCGAACACAAATACTGACCGTGTTTATTATTTCGATATGTATGTTTCGGATGACGGTGAGAATTTTGAATTTGTAAAAGAAATAGTAACCAACGGCAAGGGTGAAAGAGAAATTATCAATCTTGATAAGCCTGTAAGAGGAAAATATGTTAAATTTATCGGTCACGGAAACAGTGTAACCGAATGGTGTAATATAACCGAAATTGAATTCTATAATAAACCACAGAAAGCGAAGGAGAAATAAAATGAAAAGATATTTGAGTTTACTTTTGATTTTTGCAATGCTGATTTCTTTTCCTGTAAGCTCATTTGCTGCTGATAATACAGTAAGTATTCTGTCAAAGCTTGGTATTTCAACAACTGATTTGGCTGAAAAGGAAACTGTATCGCGGGGAGAGTTTGCAGACCTGGCATCAAGACTTTTCTTTCGGGATATAGGAGCGCCGGATGGCGTAGTATCACCTTTTTCCGATGTAAATACAGGTCATACGTATTTTAATGGAATTTATACTTTGAGTAAAATGGGAATTATATCCGGAAATGGCGGAGCCTTTCGTCCTGATGATGATATAACCTTTGCTGAAGCTGCAACAATTATTTTAAAGGCAGCAGGCTATGAGCTTATAGCAAATGCAAATGGGGAATGGCCGGCAGGGTATATATATACCGGCTCGGTTAACGGTCTTTTCCGTAACCTTGATTTGAACAAAAATCTTTTAAGCGGTAAAGATGCTGAAACAATTCTTTATAATACTCTTTTTATAGAGGCTGTCAAGCTTGAAGGAATTAAAAACAATGAACCGTTATATGTAAAAACCGGTAATATAATTTTATCCGAATATTTCGAGGTTGAAAAAATAAACGGTGTTGTTATTAATGACGGTTTTATGTCTGTTGATAACAGCGGAATATCCGATAACGGTACTGTTCAGCTTAAATTGAATGACGGAACAATATTATCTATGTATTCCGAGCTTAACCTTTCGGAATGTTTTGGTAAAAAAAGTGAGCTTTATATAAAATACAATGATGCAAAAGATATGCCGGAGGTTCTTTGTGCATTTCCGTCTGCTGATATAAAGATTACTACTGTTGAAGGAAAAGATATAGTAAAGAAATCAACAACATATATCGAGTACGAGAAAGACAGAGAATCCGGAAAATTTGAAACCGTAAAATTTTCATATCCGTATCTTTTTGTTAACGGAAAAAGAATTAAGACAATAAAATCTGATTTATTGAAACCAGAAAACGGTTTTGTAGAGTTTATTGATAATGATAACAATGCAAGTGCTGATTTTATTTTCGTATGGAATTTTAATTTCACAGACGTTGCAGACAGAGTAGATGAAAATTCAATCGGTATGAGAAAGAATCCTGTCAACAATATTTCTTTTAAGGAACAGAATAACGTATTAAGATTTATTAAAGACGGTAAGCTTGCTTCCGCTGATGATGTAACAAAGGATACCGTATTATCCGTTGCAAAAGAAAATATAGACGGTAAGAATTACTATTTTGTATATTTAAGTCAGCAAAAAGTAAAAGGCACCGTAATGTCCGTAGAAGAGAAAGAAAGAATAACCATTGAAACCTTAACTTATGATATTTCGCCTGCAATTTATTCCGAAACAAGCTTTTTTGCGAAAGCTAAAGCAGGAGAAATTAACACATTTTATATTGATTATCTCGGAAATATTATTCATTGCGATAAAGCTTCTGGCAGCGATATTAATTATTTTTATATAATCGATATGAAAACAAAAAGCAGCTATGAATCTGAAATTAAACTTTATACATATACTCAGAATGCTGTTTTTGCAGAATATGTTATTAATGAGAAAAACGTAGTTGTAGACGGTAAAAGACTTGACGGGAAATTAAGTAACGGCTCTTCAGCCTCATCCTTTGATGAATTAAGAGAGCTTCTGTCTGTAAGACCGGATGGTTCAGACGGAACCCCCAAAGCAGATGTATATGCGTCATACGGAAAAACATTGACAAATGTTGTTTCGCGTCCTGCTATTTATAAAGTCAATTCCAAAAACGAAATTATATATCTGGATACAGATGCTGTAACAGATACAGATGTAACTACCGAAGAAAACAATCCTTATGCATTAAAACCCGGCATCAGATACTTCAAGGATGTAAACTATACGGAAAGATATAAGACTTATAACGGAAGATTTTTCCTTGATGACTCGACGGTTATATTAAAGGTTGCAGACATAGACAGATACGAAATTCCGTCAGGAACAAGCAGCAATTTTGTAAAACTTTACGAGCAGCCTATTTCGGATATATCCAATTATTATGTATATTCCTCCGGCGAACTTACAAGAGATATGGCGCTTGATATTCAGGCTTATAATATCGATCCTGATACAGGCGTATGCGGTCTTGCAATTGTAAGAGGATCTGTTGAAAGAGCATATACAAATAACGACTATAGAAGTGCTATCTGTATATTCGATAGTA
>JAZOOC010000301.1:0-3779 GCA_045654825.1 Clostridia bacterium
CGCATTGTAAAAATGCTCGGGTTTTTCAACAATCTGATATGTTTTTACATCGCCGATATATTTATACATACGGTAATACTCACCGAACGAATTTTTAAAATAGTATTCTCCGTTATCAGCAGGGATAAAATTAAGAGTTTCTCTGTCTGCATCTCCGCCACTCTCAATGATTTTCTTCTTAAGATGACCGGTAACATTCATAATATTGCTCATTACCTGTTCGGGTCGTTTGAAAACATTATGATTTATCTGCTGAAGAACATATCCACCATTATCTGTTACTATATAAAATGTATTATTTATATGCCCTGAATCAAATACTGATATTTTTTTCACTTTAGCATCTATCTTAAAGTGAGGAAGTATATCTCTCTTTATGTATTCCGACATAATACCCTCCTGAATGTGTATAAAATACACACGCAATCATATTATTATAACATTCATTTTACCATTCACGATATTAAAAGTCAATCTATTTTTAGTTTTTCAAGCACTAATGATGTATAAGCCTCGGCTTTTTTATAATCCATAGCAGAGATATAAAAGCTTTCAAGCTCACTGTGAAGCGCTCTTGCTTTATTAAGACGCAGAGTGCAATCGGAAATCAGCTTGTCGAGAGTTTCAAGAGATTTGCTTATCGCTCCTGTATCAAGTCCTTTGATATAACACTCTGATAAATCGTAAAAGCTGCCTTCAAGTTCATTAAGATGATAGGAATTAGATACCGTTATTGCAGTATTAAGCTCAGGTATAATCATATGGTCGATTTTTTCAAATGGAGAAAGCGGACAATAAAAACATTCGGTGAAAAATCCTTTATTCGCTGCTTCTTCTTTGATGAATGACATAATATCCCAGGAAGCATCGCCCGAAAAGGATTCAAGATTTATAATTTTTTTACCCGCAAGTGTTTCGTTTGCAAAATTAACCGTTCCGTCGGGAGTGATTGCCGAAAGAAAGAGCTTTCTTTCTCCTAAACAGCTTCCTTCTTTATCACCAAACAATTCTTCGGATATACTGTTGCAAATAATATTAACTTTCTTTTCGCTTTCGCTTTTTTTATATATTCTTCTTAAATTTTCAAGCATTACCCCGGCAGGTTTCAGCTTATCCTTTGCAACTGCAAACCATTCCCCTACTCTGTCGGTAAGTTCGATTATTTCCTGTCTGTTTTTCTTTAACTGAGAACTATCGAAAAAATTCCCGAAGTCGAGTATAATATCAACTGCACCGGGGTAAACAGGGTCGGTTATATGCGGAGAAGTTCCGTCAATAAATGCAGTTTTTAATTCATCGATCAGAACTCCGTCGAGAGAATTGGGGTCGGACGGGCAAAAAAACAAACTGATATCATATCCTCTTTTCAAAAATATATCAGCAACTTTTTTCATAAATGTAGATTTGCCAACACCGGGCCCTCCTTTAATACAAAATATATTTTCAGCATTTTTTGGCGAGATAATATTATCAAAATATCCTACGAATCCCTTTGCAGTATTGCCTCCGGCAAAATATTTTTTAACTAAACCCAATAAAAATCCATCCTTTCTGTTAACATTTTATGTATTTTTCAAAAAAATGTTTTCTTTTCATGATAAATGTGGTATACTTACTACAGACTGTATTAAGGAGGGATAAAATTGAAAGATGCTGTTAAATCTGTTGCGAAAAACAAAAAGGCTTTTCACGACTATTTTATAATAGAAGAATTTGAGGCCGGTATAGAACTTTTCGGAACAGAAGTTAAATCACTCCGTGCAGGAACAGTCAATTTAAAGGATTCTTATGTGGATATTAAAAATGGCGAAGCTTTTGCACTCGGCGTTCATGTAAGTCCTTATGAAAAAGGAAACATTTTCAATCGCGACCCTCTGAGACCTAAAAAGCTTCTTCTTCACAAAAGAGAAATTTTAAAGCTTTTTGGGAAATCTAAAGAAGACGGGCTTACAATTATTCCTCTTGAAATATATTTCAGCGGAAGCAAAGCCAAAATGAAAATCGCTCTCGCAAAAGGTAAAAAGCTCTACGACAAGAGAGATTCCGAAGCTGAAAAATCAGCTAAAAGAAATATGGAGCGAGCATTAAAAGAAAAGTATTAACACACACAACTTAATATGGGGATGCAACGGTTTCGACGGGGATTTTGAAGTCGGGATAGCGGGCAGTGGTGAGCGCCACTTTAAAAGCTCAAATTTTTTAAATATAAAAGCTAATAACGAATTAGTTGCTGCCTAATTAAAGGCAGTCGTTCTTACGGAGAGGACCACGGCTCCGATAAGAGCGTCATTTAGTGGTGAACGTGAGTATATAAAGCTTTGAATATGCCATGAATTTATGAAGCTACCCAAATGTTATAGTCGCCTGTGAACTAGGCAGGAGGGGAATTTTCGATCATAGGATACGCCCGTAGAAGTCCGGATGAATGAATTTTCGGACAGGAGTTCGACTCTCCTCATCTCCACCATGAAAACGGGATAGAATTTACTGTCAGTGAATTCTATCCCGTTTTCAGCGATATAAATCTTATATGAGATTTGCGATATACCTTATCAGGCGCGATATGTGCTAACGCACGCGATATGTTGCCGATGTGGCAACGAGATTTATATCATATCGCAACCGACTGAAATAAGGTTATATCGAATTTGCGAAGCAAATATATCGTACGAGCAACAGCGAGTATATCGCCAAAAATTTATTGGCAGTAAAATTATATCACACTTACAAACTAAAAAAAGCTTGTCAAAACTGACAAGCTTTTTTCAATGAAGAATTCTATCTTATTCCATAATTTTCTATTATATAGTCCATATCTTTATCTCCTCTGCCCGAGAGGTTAATAAGAACAGAACCTTTATCCATTGTTTTTGCAAGCTTCATACCGAAAGCAACTGCATGTGAGCTTTCGATTGCGGGGATTATGCCTTCGAGTCTGGAAAGCTTAAAGAAAGCGTCAATTGTTTCTTCGTCGTCTATTACATCATATTTTACTCTGCCTATTTCCTGCAAAAATGCGTGTTCGGGACCGCTTGATGGATAATCAAGACCGCTTGCAACCGAATATACGGGAGCGGGTTCTCCGTTTTCGTCTTTTAACATTATACTGTTAAAGCCGTGCATAACGCCCTCTGTTCCATATTTAAGACTTGCCGCATGGTCGCCCAATTTTTCTCCTCTTCCCAATGGCTCAACTCCGTATATATCAACCGGATCATTTAAAAATCCTGCAAAGAGACCTGCAGCATTACTTCCACCGCCAACACAAGCAACTATCGCATCGGGAAGATGACCTGTCATATCAACGAACTGTTCTCTCGCTTCAATTCCGACAACACTCTGGAAATCTCTTACCATCATCGGGAACGGATGAGGTCCGAGCACAGAACCGATACAGTAAATTGCATCGTTATATTCCTTGCTATACGCATCAAAAGCCGCATCTACTGCTTCTTTTAATGTTTTAAGGCCATGTGTAACTTCGATAACATTTGCGCCGAGAATTTTCATTCTTGCAACATTGGGAGCCTGCTTTTTAATATCAACAGTTCCCATATAAATATCGCATTCAAGGCCGAAATATGCCGCAGCGGTTGCAAGAGCAACACCATGCTGGCCTGCGCCTGTTTCAGCAATTACCTTTTTCTTGCCCATATATTTTGCAAGGAGTGCCTCGCCCATACAGTGATTGAGCTTGTGCGCACCCGAATGGTTGAGGTCCTCACGCTTAGCGTAAAGCTGTACCTTACCTCCGAGTCTGTCGGAAAGACGCTCAAGAT
>JAZOOC010000302.1:0-7269 GCA_045654825.1 Clostridia bacterium
CAATAGTTTTCGTTGTTCCTTATGTATATGAATCAGACGGTTCAGATTCCTTTGTTTCGAAAAACTATTTTGCTTATAACTCAAGCTATGGCGGAGAAACAACCGGAAATGTAAGATTATATGATGTAGGGCAGAACGGTGTTGCCGCTGTTGCCTTATACAGACCGGGCGAAATCGGCGGAAAATTCACACTAAGCGGTGGTCTTAAACAAGCATATGTTTTCAAAAAGCTTACCAAAGGCTTTGATGAAGCTAACAATTGTCAGGCGGATATAATTCATTATTACGATAATGGTATTGAAAAGTCTGTTATGGTAGATATGGATCCTGATTATGTTTCACCCGACAGCACACTTCCCGAAACCTCGCGTATAACTTCTGTCAGCAATTTACAGGCAGGCGACATATTCGTATTTGAATTAAATTCAGACGGATATGCCAAGGTTATAGGAAGAATTGTTAACCGCAATGATTTCGGAACATCGGGAGATGGTATCTGGTCAACAATCGGTAACGGTTCAACTGAATATAAAGATATTCAGGTATATGAAGGCGAGCTTCAATATAAAACACAGGCAAATATGACGATTAGATTACCAATTTCAAGCTACGCAGTAAGAATTTTAAAATATACTGCAGGAAACGGTGTTGTATATAAACTTAACAGAACAACAGGTTCACTTACATTAACAACAGATGCAGAACTTAAAATGGCTAATTTCCTGACAGGCGCAAGTGGAAACAATGCTGTATTTATTGCGTCAAGAAATAATTTAAAGGGGGTAATTATATATGAATAAATTTTTAGCTTTATTAGTTGCATTTTCTTTAATATGCAGCTCTGTAATACCCGCCTTTGCTTCGGATTATGAAGGTCATTGGGCAGAAAGCGTTGCCAGAGAGCTTCTCAATAGCGGTGTTATATCCGGCGATGGCAACGGTTTAAGACTCGATGATAACATCAAAAGAAGCGAATTTGTAAAGGTTATCAATAATGTTTTTAATATTCCAGACGGCGGAATGACTAACTTCCCTGATGTAAGCGTTGATAAATGGTATTTCGGCGAATTTTTAAAAGCTAAGAACGCAGGCTATTTAACAGGGGATAATAATGGAAATGCGAACCCCGAGGCTAATATTAAAAGAGTTGAAGCAGCAGTTATTCTTGCAAGAATTTTAGGATATGCTCCAACTAAAACAATTGCAAATTTCACAGACGATGCTAAAATTCCCGATTGGGGAAAAGAAGCAATATATACTCTTGCTTCCAAAAAAATAATAAACGGTTATCTCGATGGAAGCTTTAATGCTGAGTCGAATCTTACCCGTGCAGAAGCTTTTACTCTTATCACAAAAACAGAAGCTTCAGGAGGAACAGATTCCAAAAAACCTCCTACCTCTACTGCGGATGAATCTGTAAGCGGAGTTCTTCCGACAGGTTCAGTTTCTTCCGGTAACGGTGGCTCCGGTGGCGGCGGCTCCTCAGGCGGTGGCGGAGGCGGTGGAAGCAGCTCTTCTGCGCCCACTCTTTCAATAACATGGACAGATGAAGAAAATAATACTATCCACTGGAATCAGGTAAGCGGTGCTTCATCATATACTGTAACTGTAACAAGAAAAACAGAGGGTGTAGCAGCGGGAACAGCAACGGATACTACTTCGGCTTCAAGTTATGTTCTTACAGATCTCGTAAAAGGTATTGCGCCTATTTCAGACAGACAACCTCTTGAAGATGTTGAAGTTACTGTTTCAACAACAGTCGGTGCAAACACTTTAACTGCAATCACTTCTCTTAGATTATCATACGCACATGTTAAAACTCCCGAAATAACAGTTGTTTCAGAAGATAACAACGGAACTGAAAAGCTATATTTCAGTTGGGAAAACGATACAAACGCAAGCGCTTATACATTTAATGTAAATCTCGATAATACAGGCTTTACAACTCTTCCGTATACAACAGTAAGCGGAAAATGTATAGCAGAAATTCCTTCTTCCTTATATAACAGTTTAACAAAAACTTTTCCTTATAAAATGCAAGCTACAGCAACAGATCCCGATACTGTTCCTTTAAGACAATACGAAGCAGAAATCAATAATCTTTTATATGCTTCGGGTGAAGGAACAGACTCTAAACCTTATATAATAAAGTTTGCAAGACATTTCAGAAATATAGCAGAAAATCCCGATGCGGATTATTATCTCGCAGCTGATATAACACTTGATCAGACTGCAGCTTCAACTGATAATGATTATTATTCTGTTATTCCGCTCTTTACAGGTAACCTTACAGGGTATGATGTTGAAGCAGGGGAAAAGGCTGTCAGAACAATAACAGTTAATTCAACAAACGGTTTAGGTGTATTTGAAAAAATAGAAAATTCAAATATAGAAAAAATTAAAATTGCAGGTACTGCAACAAGCACAGAAAATGTTATGTATGCTTCTCCGTTTATAGGAACTGCAACAGGAACAAATACTATAACCGATTGCGAAAACACTGCTGAATTAACAGTAAAGCTTCACGGCTCATCTGATCCAGGAATGGGAAAAGCCGGCGGTATTTTAGCTTACAATGCAGGTGTAACTTCCTTTAAGAATTGTGTTAACTCGGCTAACTTAGAAGTTACCAATTCTTCTACCGCAAGCTATCTTGGAGGTATCTGCGGTGCAAACTCAGGTATCGGCGCAGAAAGACCGAGCTTTACAAACTGCGGAAATACAGGTGTTATAAAAACTGCTTCATCAGCTGCGGCAGGTATAATAGCTATGCCTAAAGCAACAACAATTACAGGCTGCTATAATGTTGGAAGTATATCATCTGTCGGCGTTGCAGGCGGTATGGTTGCAACTACCACTTCCGGTGCAACTGTAACTATTTCAAAATCCTATAATTCAGGAAAAATAACCTCTGCAAAAGCGGGCGGTATTTTAGCAACAGCTCAGGGAACATCTGTTAATATCAAGGATTCATATAACAGCGGATTAATCAACGGAACAACCGCAGGAAAAATAGTTGCAGAATCAGGTGCAGCAACAAATACAATAACCGACTGCTATGATTCTTCTTCAAGCAGTTGCAACTTTGCAGCAAGTAATTTCACTTTAACAAACTGTTATTATCTTGCTTCAGCAACTGGCAGTGCGGCAAACGGATTAAAACCATTATCCGATACTGATATGAAAAACCTTTCAGGCTTCGGCTTTACTGCAGATAACTGGACTCAGAATTTAAGCGGAGCATATAAATATCCCCAGATTGCGGGAACTCCTCATATATTTGTAGCTGAAACTCTTGATAAGCCTGTTATATCCGTTAATCTTGGCAGATCATCATCAAAGCTTATAATTTCAGGCTCTTCAAATGCAATCGGATATATCGTAACAATAGAGGGAAATGAATTTTCGGTTACAGGCGGCGGTAATACAGAGGTTGATATAACGGCATATGTTACAGCTTCGGGAGAATACACTGCAACTGTTATCGCTTTGGGTGACGGTGAGATGTATAAAGACTCACAGGTGCAGTCACTCGATTTCACAAAAGAAGCATTTATGTTTATGCCTGCGGTTGCATCGGTAAAAGGCAATGCAGCTGATGAATATACTGCAAGCTGGACAATTAATGATACACAGGGACTTTCAGGTTATATCGTATCAGTAACAGATAAAGAAACAGGAACAGATATTATTACAGATGAATCTGTTGCTTCGGATAAATTGTCATACACAATCGATGATTCTGATTTTGTTCCCGGAAAAGAATATATCTTCAAAATTAAAGCTATTGGAACAAATTCCGAAGAATCAACCGATGTTTATGTAACCAAAGAATTTAAAACACTCTACGCAGAGGGTGACGGTTCTGAAGCTACTCCGTATGTTATAAGAAACGAAAGACATTTCAAAAACATACCCACAGACACAACAGATTCTTATTATCTTGCTGAAAATATAACTCTTGACCAGACACTATCGGTTGGTGCTTATACACCGATTGCAACCTTCAAAGGTAAGCTTACCGGTATGAAGAGTGACCTTTCATCTGAAGAAGTAAGAACAATTAATGTTACATCGGAAAGCGGATATGGATTATTCACATCGATTTCGGGCGCAACATTGAAAAACCTTAAATTAACAGGTTCGGTAGAGGGAACTAATTATCAAAATGTTGCAGGATTTGCTTCTACCGCAACAGGCGGAAGAACAGTTACATCTGAATTTGTCAATTGCGAAAATAACGCAACCGTAACAAATAAAGGACCTGCTGCCTCCCTTATTCTTGCGGCAGGCTTTATAGGTAAAAATAATGCAGTTGTTAAATTTACCAACTGTGTAAACAGCGGAAATATAAAAACTCCATTCAGTAATGCCTCCAATATGGCAGCAGGCTTTGTTGGAAATTCAGATAACACAAGCGGTATCAAAGCTCAATTTATAAACTGCAGAAATACTGCTGATATTTACGGCGGTTTGTATACTTCGGGATTTGTAGGAAATGCAACCGATGCAAGCTTTGAAAAATCATTTAATACAGGTATAATTTCTACCAATCAGTATGGTGCAGGCTTTGTTGCTTCAACTAATTCTAAATGTTCGGGAATTACTATCGAAAATTCATATAATGCAGGTGAAATTACAAATGTTACTTCACCAAGATACGACCTTGTTTTAGGCGGTTTCGTAACTCGAACAGACAAAACTGTTACAGTAACTGATTCATATAATTCCGGTTCATTAACAAACACTTCAAATAAACAAGCTTCAAAAGAGCCGATTTGTAATACTGCCGGAACAGTTACAATGACCAACTGTTACTATCTTTCCGATACAACTGGAACAGAAACAAACGGATTAACACCGTTAAGTGATTCTGATATGAAGATTAAAGATAATTTCATAGGCTTTGACTGGTCTATCTGGAATGAGCCGTCAGGAACATATCCCACTTTAAAATAAGAAAGGAGTTATAACAATGAAAAAATATATTTTAATAACATTGGTTTTAACCCTTCTTATGTCTATTTTCCCGAATGTGCTGCCCGCAGAGGCAGCGCTTGCGGGCAAGGGAACAGATTCCGACCCTTATATAATTAATACGGGAGCAGACTTTTTAGAGATTAAAAAGAACCCTTCGGCAAGCTATATATTAAATGCAGATATTGTTCTGCCGTCGGGTTTCACTCCATTTGCTTTTTCGGGAAAGCTTATCGGTAATGATACCGGAAAGCTTAAAAAAATCAATATCAATTTATTAAAAGAAGAATCAGATACAAGTAATCCTGCAGGACTTTTTACAGCCCTTACAGGACTTGCAACCATAAAAAATATTTGTCTTACAGGCAGTGTAACCGGAGGCTCTGTTGTAGGCGGTTTTGCAGGAAAAGCTTCATCCGATACCGGCTCAACTATAGAAAACTGTATAAATGAAGCAACCATAATCGGTACAAGTAATGTCGGCGGTATCGTTGGAACAACCGGCGCAGGACTGCTTATCAAAAACTGCATCAATGCAGGTAATATATATGGCGATTCGTATGTTGCAGGTATTGCTTCACAGACTTCTACAGGTACAATCGAGCTTTGCCGTAATGTTGCCAATGTTACAGCTACAGGCAGTTATGCAGGCGGTATTGTTGCAAGAAACTACGGATTTGTTAATTACTGCTATAATACAGGTAATATAAAAGGTAATCAATATGTTGGCGGTATTATTTCTTTTGTTAACGGAACCAGAGCGGCAACATATCTTTATAATCTGGGTACTGTTGAAGCACGAAGCGAAAGAGAAACTCAGGATTGCGGAGGTATTGTAGGCGGTATTGCAGAAGGCACTAATAGATTTTTAAAGCTTACCCGTGCATACAACGCAGGGGATGTTATAAGCCCGGCAGGAAACTTTAATCCGATTTATGCAAAATTCACTCCTGCAACAGATTCAAATTATATCACTCTTACAGACGCAATTTATCTTTCGGAGGATAAAAAAGACGACGGTGCGGAAGGCTCCGAGCCTGTTTCAAAAGAAGATTTTCCCTCGATAGAAGAATTTATGGGGGAATTTCACTCAATTCTTGATAAAGCGGTAACTGATAATAATACTGCATGGATGGATGATATCTTAAATCAGCTTGACTGTGAGCTTGCTATGTATAAAGGAAACCGTGTTGCTGTTTCCAATTTTAACGGAAAAGCTGAAATGCTCCGTGTTGACGATGATGATATTACTGTCGTTCCTAAAATTAAAAACGGTTCAACCGTTGTTCCGGTAAGCTTTGTTTCAAGAGTTTTCGGTGCTGATGTTAAATGGAATTCCGAAAACCGCTCTGTTGAAATAAAACCACCCGAAAAAACTGTTTTTATAGGTATAGATAGCGATAAAGCGATTGTTAACGGTAAGGAAATCACTTTATCTCAGCCGGCATATATCGAAAACGGAAGAACCTTTGTTCCTCTCCGTGCTGTATCGGAAATGCTCGATAAATTTGTTTACTGGCATGACAGCGGTGTAATTCTTATTGGCAAGAATAAAATAAACCCATCCGAGGAATTTGTTTCTCTTGCAAAAAGCATTTGGGTTATACCTGCCCAGGATTTAACAGCAAAGCTTAAAACTGCAGAGCCGGGTGACGAAATTATCGTTGCAAACGGCACATATAAAGATATTATTATTAATGTTGACTTACAGGCAACAGAAGATAAACCGATTGTTATAAGAGCTGAAACTCCGGGCGGAGTTGAATTTACAGGCACCTCCTGCTGGACAGTTACAGGCTCATACATAACCATAAGAGATTTTTATTTTAACGAAGCCCGTTCGTCAAATGTTACCGTGCAGTTAACCAATGTATATAACTGCAGAGTTACAGGCTGTTATTTCTACAGAACAGGTCATTTAACTAACGGTCAGTCAGCACTTGTTGGTATTTCCGGTAATTCAAAATACAACCGTGTTGATCATAATACCTTTGAACGACCGCAGGGTATGTGTGTAAGATATTCTATAAACGGCGCTGCAATCAGAGAAAAGAATAATACTGACGGTATGGTTGACCATAACTATTTCCTTGATGTAAGACAGTGTAGTGTTGAAATCCCTACATCTTCTTCAAACGGTATGGAGGTTGTAAACTTAATCGGCGGTTCTTCGCTTCCGTATGAGGTTAATCACACAGTTCAGTATAACCGTTTCGAAGATGTATATGGTGATGGCGGTGAAGGAATATGCTTGAAATCTCACAAGTCGGAGGCCAAGCGGTCTTAGGAAGA
>JAZOOC010000303.1:0-6209 GCA_045654825.1 Clostridia bacterium
TTCTTTTTAAAGAAACAACATTCAAAATTTGTATTCATTTTATTTTCACAGCCAAGTTATATAGTTATTTATTATATAATTAAATTTATTTGCTATAACTTAAAATATATAGTATAATATAAAAACCAACTGTATAAAAGGAGTTATAATATGGAAATATTGCAATTAAAATATTTCAGCCATGCTGCTAAAACTGAAAACTTTTCTCATACTGCTCAGCATTTTATGGTTCCCACCTCCGGTATTTCAACCAGTATAAAAAAGCTTGAAAACGAAATAGGTGTATCTCTCTTCGACAGAACTGCTAACAGAATAAGCCTTAATGAATACGGCAAAATATTATTAAATGCTATTGATAAATCTGAAGAGCTTTTTAATAAAGCAAAAACCGAAATTTATGATTTATTACAAACTCCATTTGGTGAATTAAAACTGCTTATTCTTACAAACAGACAAAATGTTACTAATACAATATCGGAATTTATAACTAAATATCCCAAAATTTCTATCAACATTAAGCATCAGGAAATAATTTCTCCGTTATATATCAATGACTACGATATTATAGTTACAGACCTGAATATAGAAACCGAACATTTTTATAAATATTTTTGGTTGCGCGAAGAGCTTTTTCTTGCAACCCACAAAAACAGCCGGTTAGCCAAGAAAAATACTATTTCATCCAGCGAACTAAACGACGAAAAGTTTATTTGTATGCCTAAAGGCAGTAGTCTGAGAAGATGCACAGATATATACTTTGAACAAAAAAAGTTAAATCCGGATATCATAATTGAATGTGATGACCCAAAATACATACAAAATTATTTAAAACTGGGGTTAGGAGTCACATTATTCCCCGAGATTTCTTGGAAAAATCAAATCAGCAGTGATATTTCTCTGTTAAAAATTGATGATGGTTTATACAGAGATTCCTATATTTACACTAACAAATCAAGTTCAAATACTGTACAGCTTTTCTCGCAAATGCTAAAAACGCATAAATAGAACTTTTTTATATATGTTTAAACAGCTTGGTTCAGCTATCGTCACGCTGGCAGATTGCGAAAAGCAAAAAAGTCAGGAAAATCCGATGTTTTCCTGACTTTTAAACGACTTTTTCAACTTTAGGGTGACAGAAGTTATCTGAACCACGATTTTCAATGATTAATTTTCGCTTCTGTCACGTTAAAATACTCGGTAATCCGTCAGGATTACCTGTGTTTTTGCCTTACATAAGCATAAAATTCCCTCCTTGAAAATTCTTCGACCTTAAACTGATGAAATTTCGAGGAGATTTTGGTGCGGAAGACGAAGCAAGGCTGACGCCTTGCAAGGATGACAAGCCAAAATACGCCGAAATCACGCTGTTTAAGGCGTGATTCGGATAGCTACTGTCACCCTAGGGTGACAGAAGTTATCTGAACCACGATTTTCAACGATTAATTTTCGCTTCTGTCACGTTAAAATACTCGGTAATCCGTCAGGATTACCTGTGTTTTTGCCTTACATAAGCATAAAATTCCCTCCTTGAAAATTCTTCGACCTTAAACTGATGAAATTTCGAGGAGATGTTGGTGCGGAAGACGAAGCAAGGCTGACGCCTTGCAAGGATGACAAGCTGAAATACGCCGAAATCACGCTGTTTAAGGCGTGATTCGGATAGCTACTGTCACCCTATGGTAAGAAAATTTTTACCAGAAAATATAACACTGATGGACAAAGAAGACAACCCATGCCCGTGTAGAATGTAGATGTCATTGCGCCGTATGGTACAAGCTTGGGGTCTGTTGCAGCAAGCCCGGCAGTTGTTCCGCTGGTTGTTCCCATCAGACCACCGAACACCATTGCTGCGCGGGGTGTGTTAAGTCCTATTTTCTTTGCTAATACAGGAGTAATAAGCATTACTGCGATAGATTTAAATACACCTACCGCTATAGAAATTGCAATAACTGCGGAATCTGCACCTATTGCCGCACCTGTAACGGGTCCTACAACAAAGGTAGTTGCGCCTGCCGCGATAGTAGAAACACTGACAGCATCACGGTATCCGAATGCAAAAGCAACAAAAACGCCGATTATGAATGTAAACACTATACCGGTAAGAAGAGCAATAACACCCACAAGACCGCACTTTTTAATTTCAGACAACTTTGCACCAAAAGAAGTTGAAACAATTGTAAAATCACGAAGTGTGGATGCACCGAGAACCCCGATACCGGTAAAGATTGTAACATCAGCCAATCCCTTTGAACCGCCTGTTACCTTTCCGCCTATGTAAGCAAGAACAAGACCAAGGAATATTGCAATTGCAGATGAATGGATTCTGCCACCGGTAAGCTTCGAGATTGCGTTGGCAATCACAACAATGATACCAACAAGTAAAAATGACATAACGAACGCATTATCTACAAAAAGACTAATGATAATATCTGCTAATGCTTTCATTTCTCTGCCTCCTTCTTCGTTTCGTCTTCTTTATCCTTTTTCGAAAACATATTAAAAACAGGAATAAGAAGAAGCATAATTACAACAACACCAACACCCAATGTGAGTGCAAGAACACCGCCGTCAAGAGCACTTACAACATTCTGCGATGCAGACATCGCTATAATAACGGGAATAAACATTTCTTTCCAGAAATTAATGCCTTTGATATATCCTTCTGGTAAAATTTTATTTACTGTCTTTGAGTTGGTTAAAAGCAAAAGCAAAATCATTGCAAAGCCAACACCGCCTATATCGGAGCCAAGCCCTGTCCAAAGACCTAACAAATTTCCGATAAATGAGCCTACAAACATACAACCGGCTAATAATGCTACGCCATAAATCATAAAAACATCCTCCCTTATTTTATATTGCATATTATTATAAAACGAGATTAGCATATTGTAAATAACCAAATAAAATATACTTACTATACATTTTATAGTATAGTAAACTTTCTTTATTTAAAAAAAGACTATTTCGAAGTGAGTCGACCTCCCAATCGTTAGATTTTTGGTCTAACTTTTGGGGGTCGGCTCAAAGAATAGTCTTTTTTTCTGGAAGAGCAGAATGGTTTAGGTGCCGTGTTTTAATCTGTGATTTAGGAATAGAAAATAACAAAACGACAACTTTCCACTTGGAAAATTGTCGTTTTTATTGTCAAAGAAGAACAATTTGGAAGTTAGATACAAAAATAAGCTTTGCGTAAATAAAGGAACCATAATTATTAATTATTCATCAGCGTAGCAGCTTCATCCCTCATTTAACCTGACAAATTTTCTCTTTTAAAAAGTCATAGCTTATTTTAAGGCTATCAAAAGGATCACCGTCGCAGCTATCCTGCTCAACCAGTGCAAATCCAACTGAGGATTCCTTGCAAGCCGAAATAATCTCATCCCAGTCAAGATTTCCCTGACCGATTTCAGCAAAGCATGGCTTATTTTCTTTAATTTTTAAATCCTTAAAGTGTATGCAGGCGATTTTATCACTGTATTCTCTTATGAACTTTGCGGGATTTATTCCTGCATAAGCAAGCCAGTATACATCTAAAATAAGTTTGAAATTATCAGATTTCACATTTTCCATAATAATTTCAAATACATATTTCCCATCAATTTTTTCAAATTCAAATGCATGATTATGGTAACCAAATGTTATTCCGTGTTCCTTTAATTTTTCGCTCACCGAAGTAAATTTTTCGCAAAAATCCATTATCGTGAAAAGTTGTCCATTAAATCCCGGCATTGCGCCTAGCCCTGCAATATTACAACCGATTGCTTTATGAAATTCGATTTCTTTTTCGATATTCTCTAAATAATTTTGCGCCGATCTGTGAGTGCATACAGCTACAAGACTGTATTTATCAAGAATTTTTCTGATATCTTTTCCTTCAAAATTTCCAATACCCGAAAGTTGAACGGTTTTATAGCCTATTTCTTTTATTTTCTTGCACGAAGCATCAAAATCCTCAAGTGTTTTACAAAACTCGCGTATTGTATAATATTGTGCACCAATTCTTTTATACAATTTTATTCTCTCCTTTTAAAATGTTCCTGAAGTATCGGCAGTTTTCTGCTCAACATTTTTATTAACCTTTGAATTTTTAATTTTTTCTTTCAATATTTCGTAAAATTTATCATGCGGAAAATCTTTCAGGGTTACGGTTTTTCCCGTCCACGCAGAATAATGAATAGCATTTGAAATTGTAAGGCCGTTTATTCCCTCTTCACCCGGTGCAAGAAGCTGTGTTTTATTAAGAAGAGCGTTAGTAAAATCTTTTAATATTCCAACATGCTGTTCTCCGGTTCCGGAATCCGGAATCTCACATTTCCAACTTTCAAGCTTTGTGAATACACCTTTACAGATTTTATTGTGTTCCCTTTCCGAAATTACATTTCTATGAAAAATCATCTTACCATTTTCCACAACAATTTTTCCCATATCGCAGGCTACTTCCAGTCTGTTCGTTCCGGGTGCTTCTCCGGTTGAAGTAATATATGTTCCGGTAGTGCCGTTTTCATATTCAAAATATGCAGTTACATCGTCGTCAACCTCTATATCATAATATTTTCCGAATGACACAAAAGCAGTTATTTTATCCGGGATGCCAAACATCCATTGCCATAAATCAAGCTGATGCGGATTCTGATTGATTAAAGTTCCGCCCCCTTCGCCTTCCCATGTTGATCTCCACGAGCCACTGTCGTGATAGGATTGAGGTCTGTACCAGTCTGTAACAGTCCATGAAATTCTTTTAATATGACCAAGCTCACCGCTTTCTACCATCTTTTTAATCTTCGAATACATCGGATTTGTTCTCTGATTATACATAATTCCGAAAAGCTTATCAGATTTTTCAGCCGCATCGTTCATTTCCATAACCTGCTTTGTATAAACTCCCGCAGGCTTTTCCGTTATAGCATTAAGCCCGTATTCAAAAGCTTTTATAACCAGCTGCGGATGGTCATAATGAGGTACTGCAACCAAAACTACATCACATAAACCGCTTTTGTATAAATCTTCTGCTTTTTCAAAAATTGCAACATCAGGATATGCTTCTTTTGCAGCTTCTCTTCTTTTTTCTGCTATATCACATATTGCGGCAAGCTCCATTTTCGGAACTTTACCATTATACACGTTTTTACAGTGATGTATTCCCATATTTCCGAATCCGATTACACCGAGTCTTACTTTTTCCATTTTTTTCATACCTCTTCTATATATTTTTTAATATGTCAATCAATGAATTATACGCAAGTATGAATTTTTCTTCACTGCTTTTTTCCAGTTTCGTCATTTTATCGTCAGTCTCAAGCTCCGAAAGACCGCTAAAACTTCCAAGATGCGGCTCTAAGCTTAAAAATCCATTATATCCCTTGTTTTTCAGACTTTTAAGTATTATTTGCAGATTACCTATACCCATACCTGCAGGAACAACGTTTCCGTCTTTATCTGCATCCTTTATGTGCATATATTCAATATAATCCGAAAGAAGCTCATAGCATTTTAAAGTATCTTCTTTACACTGCACGAAATTTGCAGGATCAAAAACAGCTTTGAAATTATCACAATAAAGCTCTTTAAACAAATCACAGCAACGTTCACCGGTGTCGCCATAAATATCTTTTTCGTTTTCGTGAAGAAGAATGACATTATTTTCTTCAGCATACAAAATCATTTTCTTAAGACGACTGATAACTTCTCTTCTTTCCTCTTCATTCCACTCATCGCCGCCATTGTGATAAAAGCTGAATATTCTTATGTATTTTGTATCTAATTTTTTTGCAATTGCAACCACTCTTTTAAAAAGTTTAAAGTGTTCTTCAAAATCATCTTCAAGCTTTATTTTTCCGATTGGTGAGCCTATTGAAGATACCTTAATACCGTGTTTTTCCATTTTTTCTTTAAGCAAAGATGCTTCTTCATCTGAAAGTGCAGAAATGTTTTTTCCATCAACACCTCTCGGCTCAAAATACTTTATATCAAGTTTTTTCAAAGCTTCAAACTGCATATCAATAATTTCTGAAATCTCATCTGAAAATCCGCTTATTTTTTCATAAATCATAGCCAGTCTCCTTTTTTAACAATTTTAATCTTGTCTTTTAATTAATTCCATACTATTCTATATTTGTATCAATTAATATGCAATAAACTATTTTATTTAAAATAACTAATTTTTGCACTATTTTAATACAGGAGTCTTTATATGGGACCATATATCATAA
>JAZOOC010000304.1:0-10323 GCA_045654825.1 Clostridia bacterium
CTGCTCTGATATATATAACTTCCTGCTTGAAATTTTCAAGGTTTTCTTTTATATATACCTTAACCTCTGAACCAAAATATTTATGAGCATCGGAAAGTTCGCAATTTAATGTAATTCTGTTGCCGTTGTTTTTTTCTTTAAGAATTATTTTTCCCTCTCCGATAGTTCCCTGGCTGTCTAAGGATATAAACCCATCGTCAATAATAGTGCCATTGATTATTCTTACTCCTAAATGCTTCTCGAGAATATTCCTTCCGAAATCTCCTGTAATAACCTGACCGTTATCCTCTATAGCATCTATTTTAACACCTTCAACAAAAAGTGAATTGTAAATCAATTTTATCATATTTGCTTTGGATAAAAATGATTCTTCCATCTTCACATTTCTTAATAAACCGACCTTATAGCCTATTGTTATATATCCGGTAGGATATCCGCCGTTTCCCTGCGCGTGCAAACGATAACCAAAGGCATTAAGAAGTATAACCGCTGCGTCGGTTACGGAAATATTTTCATCGGGATAGAAGTTGCCGAAAAGGTCTCCGTTAATTATGCTTAAATCCTTTAAGGCTTGAATTTCATTAAAATACTTATGCCCTTTTAAAACATCAAAAAACGAGTTGGTTACGGGAAATGCATCGAAATTCACTTCTCCCAATTGGCAAAGCCTTGCCACCGAGGAAGCAAATTCTCCTCTGGTTACAGCTTCGTTAAAATCCGCAGCTTCATTTATTATATTAAGTTTTCTTAAAAATTCATAATCATCATTAGCTTCGCCGGCAACAACTACAAAAGAAAAAGAAGCAAATAATATAACAGCACTTAATATAGTGCAGAGCAGTCTCTTTTTCATAAAATGGTTCTCCTTTCGTAGTGGTGCTCGAGGGATACGAGCATTAAATTTGTGGGACTTTAATGTTAAAATTGTTGTTCGGGGAGGTAAAAATATTTTTTACATCCCCGAATTGTAAAATTTCAAGTTTATTCAGCAGGAATTGTCATTTCAATTATATTTCCGTATACCGTAATATCATCAGATGTATCATCTGCTGTTTTATTATCCCATACTGCATAAGGTAAGGCATAATAGGTGTTACCGGCATTCATATCTGAGCCATAGAACATAACACCGTACTTGCCATCTGTTGTTATTTTATCCTCAGAAGCCACGGCTTTTTCCGCTTTGGCTAAATCTCTTGTTGCTTCTTCCAAATCAGCTATATTCTCTGAGAAATACATTCCGAATTCCTTTCGAGCTTGCTTATATGCACCTAAAGAAGTTGCGAAAGCAATTACTTTGGGTCCCAGATAAATTGTATCTAAAAGACTAAGCGGTTTGTCTGTAATGAATAAGTCTCCTCCGCTAATCATCTCAGGAGTTGCACGATATGCTTCAAAGGCTACTTCGATTTCAACATCTGAAGTTGCACTTTCTATTATATAATCATAAGCCTGTGTAGGATCATCGGGCATCACTTCAGCCGGTTCGCCGTTTATAGTGAGAGATGATATTAAATATCCGGCTTCGGGTGTGATTTTTGCTTCAAAAGTATCATTTCTCCACACATATTCCATAGCTTTATCAACAGCTCCGCCGGTTACGGAAGAAACAGAAGCAGTTACTTTGTATAAAGCTACATCATATCTGTTATTATTTCCTACTATCTGAGGAAGGTTATATTGTGCATATTGATTCGGAGTAGCATTAACGAATACCTTTCCGGCAAATTTTGATGCAGCCTCTTTTAATTCGTCTAATGTAAGAGTATACTCGTCATCATCTGCATTCTCGGTTATATTATAATTGTTTGTTGAAGTATGATTTTGTCCTTCTGCGATATGATGATTACTTGCAACATTTATATTCGCATTGTAGCAGTTGGAATAAACAAGTCCGCTGGAACCGGTAGTAGTTGTTGTACCGCTGGTAACAATAGCAGCATTAGTTGCACCGGTAATTAAGCCTGTGTTATAACAATAACTAATCGCTGCAGTGGATGCATATTGGGATTGTGCAGAAATTCCTGCCGCATAACCTGTGTCTGCTGTAGCAGTAATATCTCCGACATTGAAGGATTTACGAACCGGTCCCCAGTTTCTTCCGGTAATACCGCCTACAAAATCTTTCCCGGTAACAGCTCCGCTGTTCGAACAATTATCAATAATATAAGATGTATTGGCATTCCAGGGAGTAACGGCGGATATTCCTCCTACATATATAGCGTCGGAGGTAATATTTCCTTCATTATGACAGTTTACTATATAGGTATTCTGAGCCTGGAACCCTGCAATACCACCAACATACTGATGAGCTGAAGCTTTTGAAGCGGCTGTATTATCTTCATACATTCTGCCATAGTTTCTGCAATTTTTTATACTTCCGCCCGAAATAGTATTAACATACCCTACTATTCCTCCATAGTAGAAGGGAGTGGATGCCCCACCGCCCAGACCTATTTCGCCATGGTTTTCACAGTTTTCAATACTGAATTTGCCACCTTTGATATAAGAAACGATTCCGCCTGCACCGGAAAACCAGCCTCTTACCTTAGCATAATTTTTTACATTCTCAATTGTTACGGTATTGGTACTTTCAGTATTATCTATTAATGCTATCAGTCCGGCAGCATCATAATTTGACAGAACATTTCCTCTTATTGTTAAATTCTTTATTTCAGCATTTCCGGAAACATAGGGAAACAAAGCACCTCTGTGTGTTGACGAATCAGCATGAACTCCCGATAAATTAGCTGAACCCGAAACGCCGGCGATGTTAACCCAAACAGTATAGTTTCCACCGTCTATATGACCTGTGAAAGGAGAATCTGTTGTTTCGACTCTGCCGATAGGGTTTCCAACGGGAGCAGCCTGACTGCCAATATCCGCTGTCAGTTTATAATACTTATCAAGACCTGTTGTTGTTATTGCTTCAAATTCTTCAACTGTATCAATTTCAATCGCAGTTTCCCAGGAGCTGCCGTCTTTCACAACTTCCTCTGCAAAAGAGATTAAAGGTAATTGCATAAGAACAATTGCAATTGCTAAAAATAAGGCTAATTTTTTCATTTTAACACTTCCTTTAATAAAATTTAAAATATGTGCAATGTAAAACACTGCGAATGGTTTTTGCTGTTTTGGAAATCATGCGTTGGTTTGAAAGCTTTTTAACCTACCTCCCAGCATTTGTTATTATATAGTATGTAAATTATAAAGCGCAAAATTATTTGCCTTCAAGAGCATATTTGGTAAATCTTATACCCTCCAGATAGGTATATTTATATTTATCGATTGGCGGCTTCCATATTGTTAAAAGATATCCGAGGAGCATATTATCGGGAATTTGTTCTTTCGAAAATGCTACAAGCTCCTTCATATTTTCAGACCAGTTGAAGTTTCCGCCTATTGTTATTTCCCTGTAGCCCGCATCACTTATTTTCTTGAAGGTTGATGGCGAATCGTGCCAATCCTCGTGGAAGTTATAGGGGGGTGGTCCCGCTTCTATGCTCAGATAATACCATGGACTGACGATAACATCCTTAGCTATATTTGCTGAAAATTCTTCGGGATATGCCCAAAATAAGTCAGCGGCAATCCATGGAGTTGCACCGTTTTTTCGTACGCAGTCCAGAATATAATTAACATCGTGCCATAAAAGCTTTCCTCGTCTTATACAACAAAAATCGAACCAGGACTGACAAAAATCCCCTTCCTCATCCATACCTATATCGAATATAGGAGGATTATCGAATATTTCACAAACCTCGTCTATAATATCTTTGCAAAAAGCATAATATTCAGGAGTAGAAATCATTCGTTTGTATTTACCCATCCATGCATTATGCGCATTTGAGAAATTAACCTGCGGAATAGGAGTCATTCCAAGGGCTCTTATTTCATCAAGCTTTTCCTTAAGCTTTTCAACCGACCATGCATCCTTAACGGCTATTTCGGGATGAGATTTGTATTTTACCGCATCTCCCATTCCGACAAGAATAGTATTGATACCGTTTTGAGCTGCTTCCTTAATAATTTCATCCCAAACCTCCTCATCAACCCAGACATAATCGTGATAGTCGTTCATTTTGCCGGTTTCGGACATTAAGCGATCGCCCCAGATATTAAAGCTTAAATGAATAAGCAGACCGCAGAACTTTTCTTTACTGTATTTCTCCAACAAGGATTATCTTCCTTTCCGGTTTATTTGTGTTTTGTTCTCTCTTGGATTTTTGATATATCTCTTGAGATTTTTCTTGACAAAAGGGTTAAGCTTTAATAGTATTAAAGCATACACCTTGGTTTTATTATACCATGGCCATATAGGTTGTTAAATGTATTTTGGTAACTACTTGATGTCAAAAAGTAACTTTTAAGGAGGTTAATTATGGAAAACAAATTTATGATTTTCGAGAATAAGAATTTCAAAGAATTCAACCCCGTCTCAATCGGAGAAAGCAAGTTTAAAAAGAACGCCTTCTTTAACTCTTATTCAAAGAAAACATATTTCTTCCACTATGTTTACGACGGAAAGGGTACTTTTGTTTGTGACGAAAAAGAATATAAGATGGAACAGGGAAGGCTTTTTATAACCCTTAACAATCAGAAGGTTAAGCACATTTCAGATGGCGAAGCTCCTCTTCACATTATCTGGGTGGAATTTATAGGAGAATATGCCCAAAGACTAAAACAAATTTCTTATCCTTTGGTTGATTATCAGGAAAATACATTTTTTGAGCTTCGAAAGGTTTTTGAATTAAAGGGATTTCAAGAGGAATTTGTATCGGGAAAATTACTGGAAGCTTTCTCATTTTTATTTCAAGGCGAAAAAACACTTCTCAACTATCACTCTAAAGTAAAAAATTATATTGACATAAACTACATGGATACAAACTTAAATATCCAGAACATCGCAAGTATTATAGGCTTGAACAAAAGATATATGACCAGAATATTCAAAAAAACACAGGGAGTTACAATAATTGATTATATTATAGAAAAAAGAATGAACAAGGCTTGCGAATTGCTAAAAAAAGGAAATCCCGTCGGTATAGTCGCTTCAAAAGTGGGCTATTCCGACCCGTATCATTTTTCAAAAATGTTCAAAACTGTGCACGGCATCAGTCCCAAGGATTATAAAAATCAGTTTTGCGACCAATAGCAAAAAGTTACTTTAACACATTTTTTAGTTACTTTTATTCCTTTTATTTTTTTAGCGGAAATGCTACAATAGAATATATAGCTTGTATAAAAGGGAGTTGTTTTAATGAAAAAATGCTTATCTGTATTATTATGTATTGCGTTAATCGTTTCTTGTTTGCCTGCTTTTGCGCAAAATAACGATGAGTTAGCATCCGTTGTATTCAATCTTTCCGATGACGGAAAGGAAAGCTATGCTGTTAAATACAGCGGTGCCTTATATTCAATGAAATTAACTATCAAAGAATATAAGCATTCCGTTTCCGATTCTTCAAATCCCATTGATATTACATCCTTTATTACAGATAAGGACGGTAACTTCATCGAGGATATAGCAATTATTGAAGTAAAAACAACCGAAGGTACAGCTGTGCTTAAGCTGAACACTTCGTTTGGCACCGGAGCGGGAACAAATATCGACCCTTATAAAATATATAATTCCAGACATTGGTTAAATATAGACAAATATTCTGATTCTTCCTTTATACAAATGGAGGATTTAATTATTACCGAACCATGTAAAACCTTTTCGGGAAGCTTTGACGGTAATAATAAAAAGCTTAATTTATGCATAGATAAGCCCGATATGGAAAATGTAGGCTTGTTTCAGACCGGAACAAGTGATTTTATCTTCAAAAACTGTCAGACTTACGGTTTTATTAAGGGCGAAAAAAATGTAGGTGCACTTATCGGTTATGCAGAAAACGATTCCTCAGGCAAAAGCAAAATCAAGGATTGTGTTAATTATGCTTCCGTTAATTCCAAAAATGGCGGTGCCGGCGGTTTTCTCGGTCTGAGCAACAACAGCACTAATATAGGAAAAACAAATTTTGAAAATTTAATAAATTATGGTGAAATAACAACCGAACAAGGCTCTTATACCGGTGGAATAACCGGTTTGCTATACGGAAAGATGGTAAACTGCGTTAATCATGGCAGCATTGTCGGCTCTAACGCCACCGGAGGGTTGGTGGGCATTCACTACGGTACTATTGACCGTTCAATAAATTCCGGAGATGTTACAGGCAACACTTCGGGTGCTTATGTTGCAGGTATTGCAGGAATAAGCCGAGGCGCTTCAAACACTGTCAGAAATTCATACAACACCGGAACCATTTCAGGTGTTTCCGGTTCTGTTGCAACAGGTATTACAAATGGTTATACGGGTTCGGGCGGCGGATTTGGCATTCATACTTCATTTAACTACGGCAAGGCTGATAATCCGCTCTATAATGTAATCAACAACATAGAGCAAGATAATCAGGTTGTTTATCGTTCATACTATCTTTCGGAAACCGGTAAAATCGGTGACTTGGGAACTCCCCTTACAGAAAGTGAAATGAAGAATTTTAATAACTTTTCAGGTTTTCAGACCACTCATTGGGAAATGAAAGAAAATGCTTCCTACCCTACTCTTGTCGGTAATTACGGCGAGGCTTCCATTATTCCATACAACTATATGGCAGAGGCGACTTTAGGACATCCTCTCACCATCTGCAAAGCCAATGACTGTGCTGCTGCTAACTTTAACGGTGATGATTATTTGTATGTTACCTCTCAGGGTACACCGGCGTTATTCAGTGTTTATAATCTTGATAAAAAAGAATTAGTTGGTGCTTATGAGCTTGTCGGCACCCGTTCTCCCTGGACACATGAGGTTACAACAGACGGAACTGTTTATATCGCAGTTGACAGAAAGATGTTCAGCTACAATCCACGCAATCAGGAGCTTACAGATTTGGGATATTATGATTCCACACAAAGAGCTACCTTCGACATTTGCTCGGATCCGCAGGGAAATGTTTATATAGGAACAATGCCGGATGCTAAGGTCATCAAATTCGATCCTGCAACAAAAAAATACACTGAAGTCGGCAATACAAAACGACCTGAAGCAAAGGAAAGCTATGCTCGTTCTTTGGTTTACAAGGATAATAATTTATACATTATAGGCTTTGACGGATCAACTAATATTTTATATAAAATGCCACTTGACACCCCCTCGAAGCCTGTCGCTTTTGATATACCCGATGTTGAGGGCTATTTCAAAGCTTCAGATATTTATTGGGCATACACCGTTACACTGGCAGAGGATTTAATTTTAATTTTTGCTTATTTTAAAGTAGGCGGACCTAACCTTATTGCCTTTGATACCGTTACAGAAAAATTCATTGATGTTGGTATGCGTGATAAATTTAAAGGTATGTATTTAACTCCGGTCAAGGATCACAAAACATATATGATAGGCAACGGCGGTCAGATGTTTGAGCTTGACGTCCAGAAAAGAGTTACTACCAAAATGGAAGGCTTCACTGTTGCTGCTACCGACGAATTTAACGGCGGAGGATGGATAACACTGGAAAACAATCCGGACTTTCCCGGTGAAAGCCTGGTAACTATTGATAACGATACAGGATATCCTGTATTTATAAACCCTCAGACACAAAAAAGAATGGCATGGGATGATGTATTATTAGAGGGCGGAGATATTACTGTTCATAACATTACAAAAGGTCCCGAAGGGAAAATATACATTGGCGGATATATGGGTAACCGTGCTGCCGTTCTTACTCCCGAAACGGGTGAAATATACAGGATTTTCGTGGATCAGACCGAGGGTATGGTTCAATATAAGGATAAAATGTATTTTGGAACATATACAGGTGGCGTGCTTCATGAATATGACCCGCAAAAGCCTCCCGAAACACTAAAGAACCCTCATGTTTTAGGAAAAGCGGAGGGAGACAGACCTTTTGCAATGCTTGCCTACGACGATAAAATCTTTATGGGAAGCATTCCGGAATACGGTTATCTTAACGCACCTTTAGAATATTGGGATTTCAACTTAGGTAAAATGGTAAGCTGTGGAATAATGGTTCCCGATCAATCCATTAACTGTCTGATTGAAAAGGACGGACTTATTTACGGCTCTACCACAATTTTTGGAGGTAATGCTTCTGTAACAAAGCCCGGGCCGGCAAAAATATTTATTTATGATCCTCATAACAACAAGGTTTTAAAAACTTTCACACCTGAGCTTAAGGATGTTGAAATTCTTAACTGGATAGGCGGTATTGCCTTTGATAAAAACGGTTACTTATGGGGAATTACCGGCACTACACTGTTCAAGCTTGATCCTGTTACCTTTGAAACCATTAAGCAAATCAATTTTAATAATTACACATGGACAGGCACAGACGGCTGGAAACCAATCAGGCTTAAATTTGATGAAAACGGTCTTTTATATGTAAGCATTGACGGACTTAAGGTTATTAATACAGAAACCTACGAATGGAAGGATTTAAGCTATTTAACAGAGGTTAATCCCGGTAATATAATCTATGAATTTGATGATTATGGAAATCTGTACTATGCAACGGCTAACAATGGTGAACTCAGAATTTTAAGAAGAAGTGAATTAGAGCTGATTACCGAAGATTTAACTGATGTAAAAGATTATTTTAAAGATAAAATAGGACTGAAAATAAATAATCCTTATATGATTATAAATGGCGTATATACGCTGGTAGACACAAAAAACAAAAACGCTGCACCTTTCCTTTACAAAGGAAAAACTTACTTGCCGCTGAGGACAATTGCAGAAGCAGTAGAGGCTCAGGTAGATTATGACGACGCAACCAAAACTGCTACTATTGAAAATGATGATTTGTGTGTTGTTATCGGAACAGGCAATCAGAATACAAAGGTAATTGTTAACGGTAAGTATATGCTGCTTAGTAATTATCCTATACTGAAAGATGGAAGAGTCTACTTACCGTTAAGAGATGTGGCTTCCTTGTTTTCCAAACAAATATTCTGGAACGATAGCGGAACTATTATACTATCCGATGAAACTCTTAATATTGAAAAAGACCTGATGAGCAATATAAGAAACTATTTTGATTTTTATATCGCGGAAGACTACAAAGAATACATAAACAGGGAGTAATTTTATGCTGATACCGATCTTGTTGTCAATACTTATGGGCATTACACAATCTTTTTGTAATATCATTTGCGGTTATGCTATGAAGAAAAAATGTAACCCTGTCGACTTCAGCTTCTGGAACACATTTGTTTGTACAATATTCTTAGCGGTTTATGTTGCAATAAAAAACTTGTTTTTTACAAAAGGAGTTAATACTGCAGCTGAAACTGATTTTCATTTAATAATTCCAATAATGCTGATCGGCTCTGCTATATGCTGTATTTCGAACCCTTGTAATTTACAGGCTATGAAGCTCGGCAATGTGGGAATTTCCAATTCAATATTCAGCTCCTGCTTTGGACTGAACTTCGTTTTTATGGTTATTTTCTTTACCGTTGATATTACAATTCTCAGCTTCATAGCTATTGCTTTTATGATTCTTGGAATATTTCTTATGAGTGCCGAAAGTATTAAATCCGGCGAAACCTCTTCAAATAGCAAAAAATGGATTTTCTTTGTGTTTATGGCATTTTTTATGGGAGGTTTAGGTCAATTCGTTACAACCATTCCCGCTCAATTTCAATATAGAGATGGAATGGATATCAGAGGTCTTTCTGTTATATCCGGTATGCTTTTGTTTTATGGAATTATAAAAGCAAAGAAAAAAATTAAAACCAATCCCCATACGATAAAATATGCCTGTTTTGCCGGCTGTCTTACAGGTATAATTCAGCTGGCTTCATATCCCATTACTGATTTGCTTGTCACTTTTAATGCAATACATATTTATTCTCCGGTTGTTCAGATGGTTGTTATCATAACGGTGGCAATGTATAGCAGATTGTTTCTGAAAGAACCATTAAGCTCTTATCAATATATGGGATTAGCAAGCTGTCTGGCAGGTATTTTATTATTCGTATTTTAAAGAGGAGACAGAAAATGAAAAAGCTTAAAGTTATTATAATCGGCGCAGGCGGAAGAGGCAAAGGCTATGCCGACATTATTGCGAACAATCCTGAAAAGTTTGAAGTAGTTGGTGTTGCTGAGCCAATTTTATCAAGAAGAGAATATATTAAAAACAAATTCAATATCGACAGCAAGCTTTGTGTTGATAGCTGGGAAAAGCTTTTAAAATTCGAAAAAATTGCAGATGTTGCCATTATTTCAACTATGGACAGAATGCATCTGGCACCCTCGCTTCA
>JAZOOC010000305.1:0-13647 GCA_045654825.1 Clostridia bacterium
ACTTTCAGGGCAAGTCGCTGCTTTTTCGCAATCAGCACATTTTTTACCTGCAGGCTCATCGCCTTTGAAAATCTGTTTGGAATTAAAAGCTGATATTCTTATCGGTTTATTATCACCCAAAAGATAATTGATATAATCAAAATCGTGGGTGGCTTTTTGAAGCCACAAACCGCCTGTGATACTCTCGTCTCTATACCACTTATGGTAATATCCCCTGCCGTACGGAACATTGTTATATGCCTGTATATGCTCGATTTTACCGATTTTTCCCGAATCAACTATTTCTTTTACTTTCTTTAACAAAAAAGACATTCTCAAAGGGAATGATACAACAGTTTTATCATTCATATACATTATTTCTTTTAATTTTTCCAAATCCTCGGCATTGGTACAGATTGGTTTTTCAAGAAACATAGGTATTTTATATTTTGCACACAACAGTGCATATTCGGCATGAGAATCACAACGGGTACCGATCATAACTCCGTCGAGGGTTTCCGTTTGAAGCATTTCTTCTGCATTTTCATAGTATTTAGGAGTTATATCTCCCAATTTTTCGGAAACATTTCTTCTTGCATTATCAAGATTTATATCTGCAATTGCAACAAGCTCAGCTTTTTTTGTATCAATGATTTCTTTAACAACACTTCTTATTCTTATTCCGAAGCCGATTACTCCAAGTTTAAGCATAACTTTCCTCCTTTTTTCCGATTATAACCTTATCTACATCAAGATTTTTATCAAGGATAATTATATCTGCATCCTTGCCGTTTTCTATACTTCCTTTCATATTATCTACGCCGGCAAGACGCGCCGGAGTAAGAGAAAGCATACAAAAAGCATCCGCAAGGGATATTTTACAGGTATTAACAAGCCACTTAACCATAACATCCCCCGTCGCTATACTTCCCGCGAAAAAGCTTCTGTCCGGAAGCTTAGCAACTCCGTCTTCGACTATAACTCTGTTTTCCGGTTTTATTTCACCAAGATAGCTTTCCGAAACTTGAGTTCCCGCCGCACGCATGGCATCTGTTGTTATATTTATTTTATCAGCTCCTTTAAGCTTTAAGGCAAGTCTTAAGGTTTCTTTGGCTACATGCTTACCGTCGCCGATAAGCTCAATTGAAAGCTCATCAAAATAATATGCCGCTTCAAGTATTCCCGCATGAACAACCTGATTGATTTTTCGAACACCCGGTGTATTTGAGTAAAGGTGAGTTATATGGTTAAAGCCCATATCTATTGCTTTTTTTATATCCTCAAAAACTCCATCTGAATGACCAGATGAAAGGGTTATATTTCTCTTTTTCATTTCGCGTGCCATATATTCTATACCCTCAATTTCGGGAGCGGCGGTACACATTTTTATAATATCCCCTGCATTATCCATAAGATAATCCACTTCTTCTTTTGACGGATTTCGTATATATCGGGGATTTTGCGCTCCTTTCATTGCGTAAGAAATAAAAGGACCTTCAAGATGAAGACCTAAAAAATTAATATTTGAAGCTTTGTCTGCCGCTTTTCTGTATAAAGCACAGAGCTTATCAAAAGCTTCTTTCCCGCAGGCAACAGTTGAAGGCATAACAGATATTATTCCGCGACTTGAATGCACTTTAGCTATTTTTTCAAACGCCTCTTCAGTAGCATCCATAAAATCAAATCCGCCTCCGCCATGCATATGCACATCAATAATTCCGGGTGCAACATACATATCCTTTGCGGATATAACTTTTGCGCCATCGGGGATTTCTCCCCGATAGTCGCAATCCTTAATTTTTCCGTTATTAATAACAACAGTTGATTTAATTTCGCCCCGAGGTGTTACTACCGTGCCGTCTTTAATAAACACATTAAGGCTCATAAGCTACCTCACTTATTGTATATTCTTATTTCGGGTATGGGAGATTCCAGTGCTACATCAGCTGCGTAAAGCTTTGCATCGGGATGAGTATTAAAAAGAGAACAGGGTACATTAGCAGTGATTTCTCCGTGGAGAACCTTTCTTAAAGCACCTGCATTCCAATCTCTTGGCATACACATTCTTACTTTTTTAGCCATATACATTTCTTTCATACCTACTGTAATACAATACTTGGGTATACCATCTAAATCTCCGCCGCAGTTCATGAAGCAGTTGATTGTTTTTGTTTCTCTTGAAATAGGAAGAACTCTTGTAGGTCTATTAAGAAATTCTTCATTAGATACAACTTCACCGGGTTCGGGAGGCTCATTGAAAGCAAAGTGTCCGTTGATACCTATTCCGCCCCAAGCCATATCAAGCTTTCCGTATTTTTCGATAAGCTCCATAAGCTTTCCGGGATTTTCAGGATCGGGAAAATATCTGTTTTCGGGCAATACATTCAATTCATCGTCTATTTTTGAATAGAATATACGATTCATTCCGCCTCTGAAAGATAAAGGCTCGCTTTCGTCTATATATGTATTTTCATCTATCATATATTCGTCCATATTCATAAAAATACAATTTTTAAGACTTACTCTGTATTTGTTTACAAGATATACGAGTCTGCTGTATGGACCGATAGGACCGTAAGGAACTACCATTAATGTAGGCTCGCCTTTCTTGTTGTTTTCGCTGATTACCTCAAGAACCTCTATCGCCATTTTCCAATAAAGGTCGTGTTCTGTTTCGCAGACATCAAGTTTGATTCCGCTTCCTTTTCCGAGTTCATTTTTTGGTATAAGATTTATATTCATAAAAAATCATCCTTTCAGTTTAAAGTATAACAGAGATTTTTACCTTTTTCTATACATAATAATGCTTATTTTTAGCACAAATCTGCTGAAATTATTGACATATAAGATTAATATTATATAATAATCTGTGGAGGAGATTATATGAAAAATTCCCAAAGCAGCCTGGTTTCAAAGGAGTTTATTCATCTTAACAGCTGTGATATACAAAAGCTGTGGGATAAAGACTATTTCACTTTGAGAGAAAACGGAAGACCCGATTATCATATTCTTTATATAACCGAGGGAAAATGCTATACTCAAGTTTTTGAAAAACCCGTTACAATAAATGCGGGAGAGCTTTTTCTTATTCCGCCTTATGAAAAACACATATATTCCTTTAAGGCATCGGATAGACCCGTTTCCTGTTATCTTCACTTTTCGGGAACGGGATGCGAAAAATTACTTTATGATATAGGACTTTTCCCCGACCGGATTCTCAACTTAAAAAAGAGCCGTTCGCTTGAAAATGTATTTGAAAAGCTTTGCCGTGAATTTCACTTAAAAAAGCCTTTTTACGAAAAATTATGTTCTTCTTATCTTGTTGAATTTTTGACTCTCGCCGGAAGAAAAAATGAAGAATTAAAAAATCCCGTTATGTCTAAAAACAAACGGGAAATTGATAATATATTAAATGTTATGATAGAAGAGTATACCATAAACCGACCTGTTTCGGACTATGCAGAAATCTGTCATCTAAGTGTAAGCCGTTTTCAGCATATCTTTAAAGCCTGCACAGGACAGACACCTGTTGAATATATAAACACAATAAGAATAAATCACGCAAAGGAATATCTTATAAATACTGATTTATCTGTTTCTGATATTGCAGAAGCAGTCGGCTTTTCCGACCAGAATTATTTTTCAAGAAACTTTAAAAGATATACGGGAATCTCTCCGAAAAAATTCAGGAATTAAGATTTCTTAAGAAGCAAAGCTCTTTCTGTTTCTTCGATTGATTCACGCGCCATATCCGATTGTCTTAAGAGTATATAATGATACATTACATCTATAATTGCCAACTGAACAATTCTTGAATTAAGTGCAAGTATACTGTACTCGGTTTCATCTGCTGATGTTATAAGAGGAATATCGGTATATTTTAGAAGTGGTGACTTTTTACGCCCTGTTATCGAAATTGTTGTTGCATTTTTCTGTTTTGATATTTTTAAGGCGTCTATAATATCTTTGGAAGCACCCGAATGGGAAATCGCAATTACAACATCATTCTCAGAAAGATGAGATGCAGCTATAACCTGCATATGATTATCGTTATAGGCTATCGCATCAAGACCTGCTCTTAAGAGCTTATGACTTGCATCCATTGCAACCGACGCGGAATTTCCAAGTCCGAACAAAACGATTCTTTTTGCGTTGATTATTTTTTCGCAGGCGGCTTCGAGATTTTTTGGTTCAAGCACTTTTTTTGTTTTTTCAAGAGATAAATATATATCATTACAAAGCTTTTCATAAACAACGAAAGCCGAATCTTCGGGTTTTATGCTTGAATTTATAGGAAGAGCTTTACCCTCAGAGGCAAGCTTTAATTTAAGCTCCTGATATCCGCTTACACCTATTCTTTTTGAAAATCTTACTATGGTTGCTTCTGAACAGCCACATTCCTCCGCAAGCTCGACAATGGACATAGAAATAACTCTTTCCGGATTATCGAAAATGCAGTCGGCTATTCTTTTTTCAGCTTTTCCCATTTTGTTGTAATGCATTTTTATATTAAGAGTTGTTTTATTCATTTTCTCCCTCAATGTTTCAAATTTCAGATATTAATATTTCATTCCTACTGCGTTTGGGAACGCAAAGTGTTTCGTTTTCATCAAGATAATATTTAAAATCCGACTCTTTCATTTCTACCGATTTAGGTTGTTCCGAAGGATAGCCAAGCGCAACCACACAGGAAACCGAAAGATTTTCAGCAAGTCTTAACATTGCTGAAATTTTTTCTCTGTCTATAGCGCCCATCCAGCAAGCTCCTATACCATCATCAAGTGCCGATAAAATAATATTCTCAACCGCAGCTCCGGCATCTAAATCATATCCGTTTTTGCGGATAGATGTATCTGCCAAAACAACAATATAGGCTGTCGGTCGTTCTCCCTCTTTGGGGTTATAATAAGGTGCAAGATATCCCGCCCATTTTACATATGAAAAAAATTCTTTTACTGATTCTTCAGTATGTATTATCGCATATTTTAAAGGCTGAAGATTTCCGCCCGACGGTGCAACACGCGCCGCATCAATATATTTTATAAGCAAATCTTTTGAAATTTTTTGCTGACTGAATTTTCTTATTGTACGCCTTGAGCTTATAAGTTCATTAATATTCATATTATCCTCCGGATCATACATTTTATAATATTTTAGCACATTTCAAAAGATTTGTCCATAACAATTGCCATTATTTACAGCTTGAATTACATAGAAGAAATATGTTATGATTTTTATGAAAGGAGCTGATAATATGAAAAAGCTGACAGCTTCCATATTAAGCTTTATCCTGTGTACATCACCCGTTATTGCGTCAGCAGATACCAACTGCCTTTCAAAAGATAAAATTGCAGATTTATTAAAATCACAATTCGGCTCACAGATTATTGAGTCATGTAACAATTTAACCTTAGAAGAACTGTTAAATAAATTCGGGGTTAATACTGACTGCAATATACCTTCAAAGCCTGATAATAATAATCCAACTCCACCCGAGGCAGAAAAGCCTGTTGTTCCGGAAATTCCTGAAAACAACAACGGTAATTCTTCCGAAGAGACACAAGCATTTGAAACAGAAGTTTTAAGACTTGTAAATGAAGAGAGAACTTCAAGAGGGCTTTCCCCTTTAAGTTATTCACAAGAACTTGCTAAAGTAGCTTATTCACACAGCAAGGATATGGCAGACAGAAATTATTTTTCACATAATACACCCGAAGGCTTATCGCCTTTCGACAGAATGAAAAATGCAGGCATTTCATATAAAAGTGCAGGAGAAAATATTGCTGCAGGTCAGCAAACTCCCGAAGCGGTTGTTGATGCCTGGATGAATTCCGACGGACACAGAGCAAATATATTAAATGCTTCCTATACCAAAATGGGTATTGGATATGTTTACGGCGGAAGCTATGGTATTTACTGGACGCAATTATTTGCGGGTTAAAAAATAATAAATCACAGGATATGCGGAGTGTTCGTATGAGCACTCCGCAAATTTATATACTTAAAAGGATGCTTGACACTGTCGTAACTCTAAATCCATGAAAATATAGATTTTAAAAAGCAAACAGAACTGAATTTTAAAATTATCTATTTACTTTATCAAAATTTATGATATTATATATTTATGATAAATTTCAATTTCCCCAATGAAGTGAATACTGTATTTAACACCCTTTATAACAATGGATACAAGGGATATCTTGTGGGAGGGTGTGTTCGTGATATACTCATGGGAAAAACACCCGACGATTATGATTTCGCGGTTGACTGTGTTCCCGAAGAAACAGCACGGATTTTCAGCGGTTTCGGAGTTTTTGAAACAGGACTTAAGCACGGAACCATCAGTGTTAAAATAAACAAGTATATTTTTGAACTTACAACCTTTCGCACAGAGGGAGAATATGAAGATATGCGCCATCCCTCCTCTGTTTCATATACTGCTTCTTTAAGTGAAGATTTAAAAAGGCGGGATTTTACCGTTAATGCTATGGCATATTCTCCAGATGAGGGAATAATAGATTTATTCGGCGGCAAAGACGATATAAAACAAAAAGTAATAAAATGCGTAGGAACCCCGGATAAACGATTTTCGGAAGATGCTTTAAGAATTATGCGTGCTTTGAGATTTTCTTCAGTGCTTGGTTTCTCTCTTGACAGCGAAACCAAAAAATCTATTCATAAGCTTAAAGAGCTTCTTTCACATATATCGGTTGAAAGAATATATCAGGAACTTAACAAACTCATTATGGGAACTCCCGATACTCTTTTTAGTAATTTCTCTGATGTTTTTTCTATTGTTTTACCTGATTTTAATTACAAAGCCTCTTTGGATAATCTGAAAAAAGACAGAATTTTAAGATTGGCACTTATTCTTAATTCTTCTGATTCGTTAAAAAAATTAAAAGCAGACACCGAAACAATAAAAGCTGTAAAGGAAACTCTTGATACAGCAAACAACTATTTTACGGATATAAACGAATTTTTGTTTATACTGGGAAAATTAAAGTATGCTTCTTATAAAACGGTTATCGAATATATTAAAAACACATCTTCTGATGAAAACAAGCTGAAATTTACAGAACAAGCTTTCAAAGAAATTGAAAACGGCAGATGCATTTCTTTAAAAGACTTGAAAATAAACGGGGCCGACCTTATAGATATTGGATTTAAGCCCGGCAAAGAATTAAAAGAAACACTTGAGATACTACTTTTTGAAGTTATTTCAGATAAAACGAAAAACAACAAAGAAGAACTTATAAAAAGAGCAATAATAACAGGTGAAAGAAATGAAATATAATTTGAAATTTAAAAAAATAAAAGTAAGCGGGCTCGGAATTTGCGCAGTTATATTTATTATGTCTGTGTATTCTTTGATATTCCAGGCGATATTACAAAATGGCATTGATATACTTGGTTATTTATCATATCTGAATTCTCCGTCCATACTTTTATACAATCTGTTGCCGATACTTGCTTTGCATGTTTTCTTTTTCTCTGTAACCAACTCGGCAAGATGGTCATTTTTATTAACAAACATTCCGTTCCTTGCATTTCTTTTAATAAATGAATTTAAAATTCTTTTCAGAGATGAGCCTTTCAAGCTTACCGATTTAACTTTGGTTACCGAAACCGCCAATATGCTTGAAAGCTATACGCTTGAGTTAACACCGAAAATAATTATTATGACTCTTATTATGATTGTTTCGTTAATCTTCGTTTTCAAGATTTTAAATTCATCAAAAATAAGTGTTTTAAAAAGAATTATCGGTATAATTACATCTGTTACTCTGGCAACAGGTCTTTATATCGGTATATATTCAAATTATGAAATCTATTCTCAAACACCTATTTTGGGAAATCAATACAGAGAATCCACCGTATATGCAAACAAAGGTTTTATCTTTTCATTTCTCTCTTCTTTTTCAGGAGTTAAATATGATAAACCCGATGGGTATTCTACCGAAAAAGCCGAAGAAATTTTAAACAGCTATACCCCTTACGAAGACGAACAGCTTCCCAATGTTATTGCTATTATGAGTGAAGCTTTTTTCGACATTCAGCTTGCAGAAAACCTTGAATTTCTCCCGGGAATGAATCCGCTTTTGAAATTCAACGAAATCAAAAAAAATTCAATGAGCGGAAATATTTTTGTACCGGGATTCGCAGGCGGCACTTCCCAGACTGAATTTGAATTTTTAAGCGGTGCAAATGTTACTTTAATAGACCCCGCTATGCCTACCATACACAAAACTCACATAAAATCAAGTGCCTATAATCTTGCCTCGGCATTTAAGAAAAAAGACTTTTACACACTTGCGATTCATCCCGGTCACCGTTGGTTTTATAACAGACAGAATGTTTATAAATCTATGGAATTTGATGATATGATTTTTTTAGACGACCTTCCACGCGATGTTGAAAAAATCAATTTCTATACAAGTGATAAAGTTACAACTGACCTTATTATAGAAAACTACAGAAAACATCTTGAAAAAAATCCCCAAAAAGGATATTTCAACTTCAACATAACAATTCAGAATCACGGACCGTATAAAGAAACAAAACCCGATACATTAAGAATAAAAAGGCCTGATAATCTTACCGACAGCCAGTATTACATCTTAGAAAATTATCTCGCTAACCTTTATGATGCATCAGAGCTTTTATATGATGTATGTGAGTTTGCAAACACTACAGAAGCTCCTACAGTTGTCGTGTTTTTTGGAGACCATCTTCCCTACCTTGACCCTGAATACAAAGATTATGAAGCTATAGGATACAGTATTTCGGGTCAGGATGCAGATACTTATATAAGACAGCACTCCACTCCTTATATTATCTGGGGAAATGATGCGTTCAAAGAAACTGCAACTCACACTTTAAAAACTGACGGCGGTCTTATTTCTTCAAACTTCCTTGCCTCAAAAATGCTTGAATATATAAACGCTGACTTATCTTCGTATTTTATGTTTTTAAAAGATATATCAAAAAAAGCCACTGTTATATCAAACGACATAAATATAATTAACGGAGAGCTTACAAAAAAAGCACCCGACAGCATCAAAGAGGACTTTAATAACTATCGGATACTTCAGTATTATAATTTAAACGAATACAGAAAACCTGCCAAATAACTGAGCAGAACTCCGTATATGCCAAGTGTTCCGTAAAGAAAGGAACTTACAATATTTATTCCTGCGGTTATCCCTGCAAGTGAAGTTATAAGATTTATTCCATAAACGAGCGCTGAATACAGTGCTCCTTTTATTATAACTTTTCCTATGTATAGTGCCGGTTTTATAAAAATCACTGCCGCCGACACCACAAAGGCTATTATTAAAAAGATATTAACCGCACTGATTTTCCTCGACCTCCTCTTTTATTACTGTCGGAAAGCCACGATTTAAAATTCCCAATCGTTTTGCTTCTTTCAAAAGATTGCGGTATTTTATTTCGGCTGTACTTAATTCGTAAATGGCAAGTTCAATATTATCTTCGCCTGTTGCCATATCGAAATTACTTCTTGCGTAATTCATCTCGCATAAGGCATTATTGATATTTTTGATAAGCTTATCCGCTTCCGTTTCCTCAGTTATAAATTTTTTGAAAAATTTAGCGCAAATTTCGTTCATACCAATCATCCTTTCTTTAGTTGTTCTATATATATTTATGACAAAGATGAGGTATTTTATACCAAAAAATTACCCGCATTGCTTAAAGCAATACGGGTAATTTTTAAGTTTAATTATCTGTTGTTCTGCTGGCTGTTGCTGTTGTTGTTCTGCTGGTTGTTATTGTTGTTGTCGTTCTGGTTATTTTTCTGCTGGTTGTTTTTCTTGTTTTGCTGTTCCATTGTTATCACCTCGATATTATTATAACCCATGAAACAGAAAATAATCATCAGGAATAATTTTCCAGAACATATTTTTTAAATTCTTTAAAAGTTCCTTTTTCGAGATTTTCTCTTATGTCCTCCATAAGTTTATTATAAAATCTTAAGTTATGAATAACACAAAGACGCATAGCGAGCATTTCTTTTGCTTTGAAAAGATGTCTTATATAGCTTTTTGAGAAATTACGGCAGGTTTCGCAATCACACTCGGAATCTATTGGAGAATCATCTCTTTCATATTTGGCGTTAAGCATATGAATAACTCCGCTGTGTGTGAAAAGCTGTCCGTGACGCGCATTTCTTGCAGGAAGAACGCAATCGAAAAAGTCTACACCTCTGTCTACTGCCTCTACAATATTAACAGGTGTTCCTACACCCATAAGATATCTTGGTTTATCTTTCGGCATATAGGGTTCTACATGGTCTATAACATCATACATAACCTCGGCAGGCTCGCCTACTGCCAGACCGCCTATTGCATATCCCTCACAGTTTATTTCGCGTATCATTTTCATATTTTCAACACGCAAGTCGTTATATGTTGCCCCCTGATTAATACCGAAAAGCATTTGATTTTTATTTATGGTTTCTTCTTTTTTATTTAATTCGTTCATTTTAACGCGGCATCTTTCAAGCCATCTTACAGTACGCTCGTGGGATGCTTTGGCATAGGAATACTCTGCAGGATTCTCAACACATTCATCAAAAGCCATTGCAATAGTTGAAGCAAGATTTGACTGTATAGTCATACTTTCTTCAGGTCCCATAAAAATTTTTCTGCCGTCGATATGGGAATTGAAATTAACTCCTTCTTCGGTTATTTTTCTTAATTTGGATAAGGAAAACACCTGAAAACCGCCGCTGTCTGTGAGAATCGGTCTTTGCCACCTCATAAATTTATGAAGTCCGCCCATATCTCTTACAACCTCGTCGCCCGGACGAAGATGAAGATGATATGTATTTGAAAGCTCAACCTGAGCGCCTATATTTTCAAGGTCTATAGCCGAAAGTCCGCCTTTAATAGCAGCTAAGGTTCCAACATTCATAAACACGGGAGTTTTAATAACACCATGCACGGTAGTAAATTCGCCAAGTCTTGCATTACCTTCTTGTTTTAAAAGTTTATACATTTTATACCTCTTATTTACATTATAAACATTGCGTCATTGAAGTTTATGGTTTATCAGCATTTTTTCCCCGAAGGCGAAAAACTACCATAACTCTTCACTCTTACCTCTTACCTTGTTCATTCAATGATGAAATCATTGAATGAACATCGCGTCCCCGAAAGAGAAAAATCTGTATTTTTCCTTTATAGCTTCCTCGTATGCAGAGAGGATTTTTTCCCTGTCTGAAAATGCTGAAATCAGCATTAAAAGAGTTGATTCGGGAAGATGAAAATTAGTTACCAGATTATCAACTACTTTGAATTTATATCCGGGATAGATAAATATGCTTGTATCTCCCTCGGATGCAGTTACTTTACCCTCTTCATTTCCCACTGTTTCAAGAACTCTTACGGAAGTTGTTCCTACTGCTATTATTCTGCCGCCCTTTTCTTTTGTTTTATTTATAAGCCCGGCAGTTTCTTCTGTTATTATATAATGCTCAGTATGCATTTTATGCTCTAAAATATTATCGCATTTTACGGGTCTGAAAGTACCAAGTCCTACATGAAGAGTAACAAACGCGGTATTTACGCCTTTTAATCTTATTTCATCAAGAAACTCATTGGTAAAATGAAGTCCTGCAGTGGGTGCAGCGGCAGAGCCGTCATATTTGGCATACACAGTCTGATATCTTTCTTTGTCTTCCAGCTTTTCTTTAATATACGGAGGCAACGGCATTTGTCCGAGTTCTTCGAGCACGGCTTCAAAAACGCCCTCATAGTAAAATTCAACAATTCTTCCGCCGTCTTCGGCATAATCAAGAACTTTCGCTCTTAATTTTCCCTCGCCAAATTCAAATTCAGCACCGGGTTTTGCTTTCTTTCCCGGCTTTAAAATAACCTCCCATTTATCAAGCTCAACACGCTTTAAAAGGAGAAATTCAATTGCGGCTCCCGTTTCTTTTTTTACTCCATAGAGTCTTGCAGGGATTACTCTCGTATTATTAAAGACGATTAAATCACCCTCGTTTAAATAATCTATAAGATTTTTAAAAGATTTATGAGAAACCTCACCTGTTTCTTTATTCATCACCATAAGTCTTGAGCTTGTTCGGTCTTTTAATGGTGTCTGTGCGATAAGCTCTTTAGGCAGGTCATAATAAAAATCGCTTAAATTCATTGTATTTCAACTCCGGTGTAATAGTATTTTAAAATTTTAATATAATCCCAGCCCTCGCGTGCAAATCCCATTGCACCGCACTGGCAGAGGCCTACACCGTGCCCGTAACCCTTGCCTACGATTTTATTTCCCGATGAAATACTAAGTGTAGTTACATTATTTTTGCCGTTTATTACAGATATACTGCTTGTCGGTGTTTTTATACCATTTGCAGTCATAATTGTTTTCTTTATTATATCCTGACTCACCCTTCCGTCGGGAGTGAGGATATTTTTCATAAGAGCTCCGCCCGAAATATAAAACATCTGACTTTTAAGCCCGAGAATAGTTCTTGCAGATTCTCTCTCAACTGTTTTTGTTCCCTGTGTTCCCTTAATTGTCATTTTAAGAACACGGTCGTCCGAAGAAACCTCATCTATTGTTATTTCAGTAATATCACCAAGATTATATCCTTTCGCATTTAAAGAGGCGCTGATAACCGAATAATCCAGATCTATTGTCCAGCTATAATCGGTACAATGAGGGTCAGCAACCGACTTAAGATAAGGGTAAGGATAACCCCATACATTTTCAACATTGGCTGTAACTCCGCCTGTATGCGCTGAATACACAGCAGTTATGGGTTCGCCGTTATATGTAATTATCTGTCGGTTGGTTTCATCAACTGCATTATTTGACATTCTGCTTTCATTTTTCGTTCCGAAATACACCTGGCAACAGGTTGTTGCACAAAGATTAAATCCGTTTTTGGAATGTCTGTTAAGGTTTTTAACAGTGTATGTTCTCGCACATACTGCCTGTGCTTTCTGTGCTTCGAATGGTGCAGATGCTCCTATTTCAGAGGGAACAACACCATATAAATAAGCCTGCATTGATATATTTGATATTACTTCAATCGACTGACCTGTTCTTTTCATTTCGAGATATTCTCTGTGTTTTAATCCGTCAAAACTAACAAAACCGTCATTTTTTGCTCCCAGCGAAAGATATTCGGAGTCTTTTTGAGAAAATACAACAAGTGTTTTTCCTGCCTGATTTTCAACTCTTACTCTTACAGAGTCTCCCGAAAAAGCATACGCATTGGGGTTAACTGACTTAGCGGTTTCAAGAGCTGAATTAACAGCATCCTGACTGAAAAGTTTAGCTTTTACGGCAAAATAATTTCCGTTATAATAAAAGAGCGCATCTTCGGAATTTGATATATAAGATACTGCCAGATTATAGTCAGTTCCAAATTCCTGTGTTATTACCATATAAGAATCATCAGGCTTAACACTAACAGAGCTATCATTAAATTCTGCTATCGGTTTATCGTAATCTCCTCTTATCACTGCCAGAAATCCGTTTTCCGAGGTAAGTGAAACCGTAGCTTGTGCAGTTGCACCATATTTCAGTCCAATTCTGACACGCTCAGGTACCAAAGCGGCATTCGACGGAATATATAATCCGGTAAGTATAAAAACTGCGGTCAGAATTAGTATTATCTTT
>JAZOOC010000306.1:0-4322 GCA_045654825.1 Clostridia bacterium
CACCCTGTATTTGAATCATACGAAAAGAGCCTTACCGTTATCTATTATGACTATAAAGGTATAGCTTTCAAAGAAGCAACACAACTCTACAGTGTTGCAACAAATCCTGAAAATCATACTGAAGCTCCGGCTGAAGGCAAACCCGCAACCGAAAAATACTATTATGAATTTTCAGGATACAGACAAGACCTTTCAGAACTCAATAATGGTATTGTAAAATATTATGCTGAGTATAAAGAAACTCTTGCTACATATACCATAACCTGGATAAACTATGACGGTACAGAGCTTTACAGCGGTGAGTTCGAATATGGAACAATGCCTGAATATAAAGGCGAAACACCTGAAAAACCATCAGACAACGATGATATGATGTATGAATTTACAGGTTGGAGTCCTTCTATAACCAAAGTTACAAAAAATGCAACATACATAGCTACATTTACAGAAGCTTCATCGGTAGTCGAAATAACATATATTACGGGCAGAAATACCGGCTTATCGGATTGTTGGGAAGCTTATACTTGGGATTATTCAATAAGGGATAATAATCCGGACTATCATCATGAATTTCCAAATAAATGGGTAGTGAAACATGAGGCCGGAGAACCAATTGAAATTCCTGAGTTCACATTTATACCATTCCGTGAGGCTTTATACGGACTTGCTCCTGGTTATAACAAAGAACTTCTTGGATGGTATGTAAATGAGGATTATAGCAAGATCGTGCCTTCAGATGAAATCGGAATCATAACTAAAGACATAACTTTAGAACCCGCATTGAGAGATGTCGGCCCTTATTACTACAATCTGTGGGTAGACGATACACGTGTATCTTCTGCTAACAAACATGATATTCTCGGTGATTCTACGATTTATTATGATGACCGGGAGAATGTTTTATATCTGAACGGATTAAATCTTAATTCGATTATACAACAGGCTGTTATTAAGGACTATAACGATACTACGTATCACGGAGCTATTGTATATGCCGGAATGGATCCAGATGTGCCTGATAACCTTCAGATCAAGCTCATAGGCGATAACAATATTACCTATACCCAATCCGGTAATTTGTATCGAATTACAGCACCTATAATAGCTTTAAGTTCAAATATAACTATTTACACTGACCAAACAAATAGAGGCAGCTTAAATGTAAAAGGTTATAATAATGCTATACACAATGCTGGTGATATAATTATCGGCAAAAGAGGTTTTGGAATACCTGATATACATCTTGAAGGAATGTATGGCACTGCTATTCACCAATACTACTTATTAGGTGTAAATGAAGAATGTTCTGAAAATGCTTCAATCACAGGTTATTATTTAGATTATCCTGATGAAGTTGGTTCCTATGATGGTAGCCATGGATTTAACCACCTGGATATTACAAAAGCTAATTAGTTCATAAATTAGCGTTATGACATTATAAAAACAATGAATTATGCACCCAACGGTTCGGGAGCAAATTCCGATTGTATTAATTTCAAGTATAAGAGCGAGCAGAAATGCTCGCTCTCATACCATAAAGGAGAATACTTTGAAAAAAATATTTATTATTCTTTTAACAACACTTATTTTCACCTCATCTGTTTTGGCTGATGGGGCGGTTGGTGTGCGAATCGGAGTAATAGATACGGGAGTATCCTTTAAGGCAATAAATCCCGATTCGGTTTTTTCGGGAAAAAACTATATTTTCCCCGAAGAATCTTTGGAAGATAAAATAGGACATGGTACGGCTGTATCTGCCATAATAGTTGGAAGTGTTCCTGCAAGAATTGAAGGAATTTGCCCTACTGCGGTTATAATTCCGTTAGTGTGCATCACAAAGGATAATGAAGAAAAAATAATAAACGGAGACACATCGGTTACCGCCAAAGCGATATACGATGCGGTTGATAAATTCGAGTGTAAGATTATCAATATATCATCAGGTGCGGCAAAGGGTAGTGATGAACTTGAAAAAGCAGTTGAATACGCAGAATCAAAAGGTGTTCTTATTATTACAAGTGCAGGAAATAATCAGGAAGACACCTACGGTGCAATATTATATCCTGCCGGTTATGAAAGCGTTATATGTGTTGGTGCCGCAGAAAAAAACGGAAGTGTTGCGGCATTTTCAAGACAGAATAATACGGTTGATATAATAGCACCTGGTACTGATTTGCGTCTTGCAAGTATAAACGGTACCCGTATACGCGGTGAGGGAACAAGCTATGCTACAGCTGTTATTTCGGGTGTTGCGGCACAGCTTATGGTCGAAAATCCCGAGCTTACCGCATACGAAATAAGAGACATTCTTTTTGAGTCGGCAATCAATATAAACGGACAGAAGTTTATATATCCCGATGTTACTTTAGGGAAAGTATCAAAATTTTTCACAGATGTTCACGGAGCAGAGCATTGGGCGGAAAAGTCGGTAGATATGGTAGTAAGATTGGGGATTATGAAAGGAACAGGAGAAAATATCTTCTCTCCCGATTTATCTGTAACCCGGGCAATGCTTGTAACCGTTCTTTACCGCGCAGAAGGTGAACCTGCTGCAAACAGAAGCATTCCTTTTGCTGATATTGATATGGGCTCTTGGTATGCTGATGCTGTTGCATGGGCAGAGCAGAACGGAATTGTAAAAGGTATTTCAGAGACAGAATATGCACCTGATATGAATGTTACAAGAGAACAGCTTGCAACAATTATGTTCAGATATGCGCAGTTCAAGGGTATGGATGTTGTTACCACAGAGGAAAACCTTGGTTTCAATGATGTGTCTGATATTTCAGAATGGGCTGTTGCAGCTATGAATTGGGGCGTTGGCAGAGATTATATCTTTAGCAGAACCAAAGGAGAAATTGCTCCGAGAGTTTCTGCTGCAAGAGCAGAAATTGCCGCATTCATTCACAGATATATTGTAGATACTGCGAAATAAAAACATATCTTTCTTGTGAGACTTGTATGTAACAAATAAACAAAACCTCCGGGAATTATTTCTCGGAGGCTTTGTTGTAAAAAAATTCTCAAAAACTATTGCTTCGTCCCCTAATGGACGGTGTATAATCATTATAGCATATAGTATCTTTATATGTTCGTAATAACTCTTTATGATTTGACATAAAACGATTATAAAGAAAGAAGGATTTTGTATGAAAAAGTTATTAAGTACAATTTTATGCCTATGTATGATTTTGAGTTTATTGCCGGCGAGTGTCGGTGCCGCAGAGGAAATCAGCACCTTTGGCATATCTATGAGCGGATTTAAAGGCGGCGGAACAGAAAATGATGTTAAATTCACGCTTTCTGATAACAGACTTGAAATCAGTCAGGTATCGTGGGTAGGCACTATGGCAGAAGACGGTACTTTCAAAAATCAGAAAGTCTACAATGTATTTGTTACGGTTAAAATAAAAAGCGGAACAGATGCAAAATTTATCAAAGAGCTTTCGGTAAATGATTTGCAGTATTCCGGAATCAACAAGGCAAACAAAGCCACTATGCAGGCAACCCTCAAAGTGTTTAAACTTGCTTTTGAAGTAAAGGCATCCGAAACGGGTGAGTATATTTCAAAAGCCGAAGAAGAAACGTTAACGCACAAGCATTGCTATTGCGGCGGATATATTGAAAACACAGGCGACCACACTTCTCACAGTGAAGTAACATATAACAAGTGGCCCGGGGAAAAAGCAATTAAATATACAAACGGTGTAGCATATATTTATCTGGATAATGATGTTGAATTGGATAATACCCTTAATATCGGTGGAGGCAAGACCCTTTACCTTTGCCTTAACGGTCATGCTCTTGCTATGAAATACAGAGGGCAGAGAATTATCAATGTAGGTGTAGGCGGTAAGCTTTATTTATGTAACTGTACCCGCTTGGAAAGCGGTCGGATTACAAGAGGAGAAGCAGAATACGGTGCAGGTATCCATAACAACGGAACAGTTAAAATGTATGGTGGCGTAATTACCAAGAACGAAGGCGGTTATGGCGGTGGTGTATATAACAACGCAAACTTCATACTCTATGGTGGCGATATCTACGATAATAAAGCGATTCACGGCGGTGGTGTCTGGAATGATAACGACGGTGAATATAAATTTATCATGTACGAAGGAATGATTCATATGAATGTTTCTTCCACAGGAGGAGGTATTTACAACAACGACCACGCAAACCTCCTTTTAAAAGGTGGTACCATAACCCAGAATGCGGCAAAAAACGGAGGCGGTGTATGGAACAACGGTGGTAATGTAGAATTGGATGGTTGTATGATCCTCGAAAACACTGCCGCGTTTGGTGGCGGTATCTGGAACAAC
>JAZOOC010000307.1:0-3440 GCA_045654825.1 Clostridia bacterium
AACAAATTCAATATCGACAGCAAGCTTTGTGTTGCTAGCTGGGAAAAGCTTTAAAAATGCGAAAAACTTGGAGATGTTGTGATAATTTCGTCTATGGACAGAATGCATGTCGCTCCTTCGCTTGAAGCAATCGAAAGAGGATATGATATACTTCTGGAAAAGCCTATTGCTCCTACCAGAGAGGAATGTATCAAAATCACTGAAGCGGCAAGAAAGAAAAATGTTAAGATTATAGTTTGTCATGTTTTAAGATATACAACCTATTACAGAGCATTGAAGAGAATAATCGACAGTAATAAGTTAGGTGATATCATATCTATTGACCATAATGAAGATGTAGGAAACACTCATCAGAGTCATAGCTTTGTAAGAGGTAATTGGGCAAACAGCAATACCAGCAGTGTTATGATTTTGCAAAAATGCTGCCACGATTTAGATATATTGCAATGGCTTTTAAATAAAGAAGTTAAAAAAATTCAGTCATTTGGCAGTCTTTCTTATTTTACGAAAAAGAATGCACCGAAGAATTCTCCGCTTTATTGCATAGACGGATGTCCCGAAGCAGACAAATGCCCTTACAATGCAGTTAAGCTTTATCTGGAGGATAAAGAAAATACCTGGTTCAGAGAATCGTCAACCTGTAAGGTTAATCCGACTGATGAAGATGTTTTATATATTCTTAAAAACAGTGACTACGGAAAGTGTGTGTTTAAGTGCAATAATAATGTTGTTGACCACCAAACCGTAAGTATGTTATTTGAAGATGACATAACGGTTACACTGAATATGAATGCTTTTAATAAGGGTGGCAGAAGAACTGTTATTTATGGCACCAAAGGACAATTAACAACCTCCTTAAATTCAAATATCGCTGAATTTTATAATTTTGATACCTGTGAAAATGAACAAATCGACCTTAAATCTATTTGCTCCGACGGAACCATTGTAGGTGGTCATGGTGGCGGAGATACAGGAATAATTGATGATTTATACGATTATGTTACAGGCAAAATCAATAAGGAAGAAATAAGTGAGATTGAAATTTCCTGCAAAAATCATATGATGGCTTTTGCAGCTGAAGAAGCAAGAGTTTCAGGCAAAGTAATAGATATGGATGAATACATAAAATAATGGTGAGAAATATGCAAAAGACATACGGATTCGGAATAATTGGCTGCGGAGTAATCGCAAAATGGCATTCTGACTCAATAGCTGCAATTGAAAATGCAAAGCTTATCGGCGTTTTCGATAATTTTAAAGAAAGTGCACAAAGATTTTCAGAGGCTAATAACTGCAAAGCTTTTAACACTCTTGAAGAAATGCTCGCATCGGAAGAAATAGATGTTATCTGTATATGCACTCCGAGTGGAACTCATGCTCCATTGGCAATTCAGGCGGCAAACGCAAAGAAAAATGTTGTGGTTGAAAAACCTGTTGCAATTACAGAAAAACAGCTTTCCGAGCTTGTTTCGGCGGTTGAAGAAAACGGTGTAAAATTAGCGGTTATTTCTCAGCTTCGTTTTAGCGAAACGGTTCAGATTGTAAAGAAAGCTATAGACGAGGGAAGACTCGGAAAGCTTCTTGTCTGCGATGTGTTTATGAAATACTACCGTTCTCCTGAATATTATGCAAATTCCGGCTGGAGAGGAACATGGGCGATGGACGGCGGCGGTGCGTTGATGAATCAGGGGATTCACGGCATTGATATTCTCACATATCTTGCAGGACCTGTAAAGGCAATTTCAGGATTCTGCAAAACTTTAGACAGAGAAATTGAGGTTGAAGACGCAGCTTGTCTTTCTGTAGAATATCAAAACGGTGCTATCGGACTCATTCAGGGAACAACCTGTGTAACTCCCGGATATCCCAGGCGTACGGAAATCTGCGGAACAAAGGGAACAGTTGTAATCGAAGAAGACAGTATAGTAAAATGGGATATAGAGGGAGAAAACGGAAGCCGGTATATTTCCGAAACCTCAGTTAATACTTCTTCCGATCCGACTGCTTTCGATTTACAAAATCACAGAAAACAGATTGAAAACTTACTCGACTCTATCGAAAACGACACGACTCCGTTGGTAGATATTTACGAAGGGAAGAAAACCGTCGAGATAATTTTAGGTGCGTATGAAGCTTCAAAGACAGGAAAAAAAGTGGTTTTATAATAAAACAATGTAAATTTTCATTTGATGGTGTTCTGTTAAAGATGTACTGAAGAGTTCTATGCAAATTGTATCCCCTTCTTAGTTTTTTAAAAGGAGACATTATTATGAAAAGAATACCGGTAATACTGTTAACGCTTATACTTGTCTACATATTTGCGGGTTTCGGAAATCAAATCGCTACAGCTTCAGATAATACGAAGCCTGAAAATAATTGTGTTACATTTAATTCCGGATACGGCGGAATGGTGGTAATAGATTCTGTTTCAGACTCATATGTTGATTATACGGTTATTCCGGATGAAAATAAATATATAGAATCTGTTAAAGCAAATAATGAAATTATTATAAAAAATGTTAAGCATGAAAAAAGCTTTACTGCAAACGCAAGTAATTCGAACATTACAATAACGGTCACATTTGCCGATTTAATCGAAACTCTTCCCTCTGCTATTGAAGTACATCAGGAAGCATTTACTCCATTTGTGTTTGAGCCATATACATCAAATAACATAAAAATAGAAACACCTTATGGAATATGCTTTGCAACAGCACTTGATTTATATAAAGATTATGACCTTAAGGAATGTGGATTCTATATTTCATCAATCGAAGAAGATATAATTAATCTAAACAGCACAAACTACCAAGAAATGACCAGATACTGTGCAGAAACAAACGAGTCTGACGGTGGAAAGTTTGGCGTGTTATTCCACGGCACAGGAATTACTAAACAAACAACATATTATACCAAAGCATATGCAATTTATTCTGACGGAAAAACCGACAATATAGTATTTGGCGATAAAGTTGTTTCTTTTAAGCCTATATCACTTCGCAAAACAACATAAATACACGCTTTGATTGAGGGATTCTGCTCCGCACACCGGACGCGGTCGTTGCGCGGTTCCCTCTCGACTGTACCGGTCTCGAGGCTTCGAATCCTGCTTTACTCATATAAAACAAGAAAGACTTGCGTATGCAAGTCTTTCTTGTTTGCCTGACTCCGACTAAATTGTACATATACATAGTTAAGTCCGAAGAAAAGTACACAATTTTGAAACTTGGTAAATTGGAATTTATCGGTTAGTCCATTCGTCTCTCGAAATCGCAAATACTTTTGTGATTTCATTCACGTCATCTTCAAACTCATCAACTTGTTTACATCCCCAGGATATTGCAGTCTTATACGATGGCTCATTGGTATATTTCATATAAGAATAAACGATGTTAAAGGGTGTATTGTTGAAGGTCCAATCTCTGACTGCACTTGCCGCT
>JAZOOC010000308.1:0-2593 GCA_045654825.1 Clostridia bacterium
GGTAGTGCCGCAACGGTAGCAGGTTCCTACATTATGGTCGTGAGGCTCGGTCTTTACGAGGAAGCCCGCTGCTTCGAGGTCGGCTACGAGCGCCTTACGGCAGGCATATCTGTCCATTCCCTCATACTTACCTGCATAAGAGTTCATTGTTGCATCGTCGTTCATAACCTTTATAATTTCAAGGTTATGGCGTTTTCCAACCTCAAAGTCGTTGGGGTCGTGAGCAGGTGTTATTTTAACACAGCCTGTTCCGAATTCCTTATCAACATATTCATCGGCAACAACCGGGATTTCTCTGTCTGTAAGCGGAAGAAGCAGAGTCTTTCCTACTATCGCCTTATAACGCTCGTCTTCGGGATTAACCGCCACCGCTGTATCACCGAAAAGAGTTTCGGGTCTTGTTGTTGCTATAATAACGAAATCTTCTGTATCTTTAATCTGATATTTAATATGCCAGAAGTGACCTGCATGCTCTGCGTGTTCAACCTCTTCATTGGAAAGAGCTGTTATACAGTTAGGACACCAGTTTATAATTCTCGGACCTCTGTATATAAGACCTTTGTTATAAAGATTAACAAAAACCTCTCTTACCGCTTTTGAGCATCCCTCGTCCATAGTAAAACGCTCTCTGTCCCAATCGCATGAGCAACCGATTTTTTTAAGCTGGTTTATAATACGGCTTCCGTATTTTTCTTTCCAGTCCCATACTCTTTCAAGGAATTTTTCACGACCGAGGTCATAGCGGGTAAGTCCTTCTTTTTCACGAAGCTCCGCTTCAACCTTGATTTGTGTTGCAATTCCGGCATGGTCTGTTCCGGGAAGCCACAATGCTTCATAACCCTGCATTCTTCTGTATCTGATAAGAATATCCTGCAAGGTTTCGTCAAAAGCATGTCCCATATGAAGCTGACCTGTTACATTCGGAGGAGGAATTACAATAGTATAAGGCTTTTTGTTCTTATCCGGTTTAGCCTTAAAGTATCCCTTCTCGAGCCAGTTTGAATATATTTTATCCTCGACCTTCTTAGGGTCGTAGTTCTTTTCGAGCTCTTTTTTCATATATACAACTCCTTATGATAATTTACACATCGATATATTTTATCATTTATAAAAAAAAAAATCAACAGATTGACAGAATTTTTTAAATTTCACTTGAAAATTGCAATATCTTATCCTATAATATACTTAATTAAATAATTAAATTAAGGTGATTTTATGCTTATTAAAAACTGTACCCTGCTTAACGATAAATTCGTTTTTGAAAAAGCAGATATGAGAATTGACGGAGAATTAATAAAAGACATCGCGCCTTCAATAGTTCCTTTCGACGGCGAAGAAGTTATTGATGCTCAGTTTAAAAGAGTTATCCCCGGTCTTATTGATATCCATACTCACGGAAGCGTTGGTTTTGATACCTGCGATAATAACCCGGAGGGTTTGAAAGCTATTACAAAATTTATGGCTGAAAACGGTATTACTTCTTATCTTCCTACTACTATGACTCTTTCCAAAGATATGTTAAAAGACATAATGAAAACAGTTTCCGACTTTATGAAAACTCAGGATGAGGGTTGTACTGTTCTCGGTGTTAATATGGAAGGGCCTTATTTTTCCATGGCAAAAAAAGGCGCACAGAACGGCGACTACATAATGGACCCCGATTTTGATCACTTCAAAGAAATTTACGATTACTGTGACGGAATTATAAAAATAGTTGGTGTTGCTCCCGAGCTTCCCGGCGCTATGGAATTTGTAGAAAAAGCTTCCAAGCTTGCAACTGTATCTATCGGTCATACAAACGGAAAATACGAAGACGCAAAAGAAGCTCTCGAAAAAGGCGCTTCACACTGTGTTCACCTATACAACGGTATGCCCGGATATAATCACAGAGACCCCGGAATCCCCGGTGCTATTATAGACAGCGATGCTTCTGCTGAATTAATCTGTGACGGAATTCATATTAATCAGGTTATTGTAAGAAATACTTTCCGCGCAAAAGGCGAAGATAAGCTCGTATTTATAAGTGACTCAATGCGTGCCTGCGGAATGCCCGACGGTGAATATGAACTTGGCGGACAGGCTGTATTTGTTAAAGGCCCTGTTGCTACATTAAAAGACGGAACCTTAGCCGGAAGTGCTACCTGCCTTATGGGTTGTGTAAGAAAAGCTTACGAATTTGGAATCCCCCTCGAAAATGCAATCAAATGCGCTTCTTTAAATCCCGCAAGAACAATCAAAGAAGATGAAAAACGCGGAAGCCTTAAAAAAGGAAAAATCGCCGATGTTGTTATCTTAAATGATGATTTATCAGTTGAAAAAGTATTTATTAAGGGTAAAAATTATAAATAATATCTTCAAATCAAAAACTGCTGTTGATAATTTCGACAGCAGTTTTTTTGTTGCATTTTTCCTTTTGAATTTTGCATTACACTCTTCCGATTTCTATTGGTCATATTGTGATAGAATAAGACTGGAAATTTGTTAAATTTCAAAAAGAAGAAAAGGAGTAAAAAATTATGAGAAAAATACTTAGTATTGTTATAGCAGTTCTCATGGTTTCTATGATGATTCCCTCAATGGCTTTAGCTTCTGA
>JAZOOC010000309.1:0-4983 GCA_045654825.1 Clostridia bacterium
TGAACAGAAGTATTGTCAAGAATATTTTTACCCTCGGAAATTCTTAAAAATCCCGCACATTGTAAAAATGCTTTGTTGCCGAGTTTCGGAACTTTTAAAAGCTCTTTTCTTGATTTGAATGCTCCGTTTTCTTCACGGTATGCCATAATATTTTTCGCAACTGTTCCGTTTATTCCCGAAACAAAAGACAAAAGTGCGGGAGATGCTGTGTTAACATCAACGCCTACAGAGTTAACGCATCCTTCAACGACTCCGCCTAAAGCCTCGCTGAGTCTTTTCTGGTTCATATCGTGCTGATACTGACCTACACCGATTGATTTCGGGTCTATTTTAACAAGCTCTGCAAGAGGGTCCTGAATTCTTCTTGCTATGGAAACCGCACTTCTTAAAGATACATCAAACTGCGGAAATTCCTCCGCTCCCAGCTTGGATGCCGAATAAACAGAAGCACCTGCTTCGGATACAACCATATAATATATTTTCTTTTCGATTTCTTTGATAAGCTCTGCAACAAATATTTCCGACTCCTTGGAGGCAGTTCCGTTGCCTATTGAAATCAGATCTATATCATACTTCGCTATAAGCTGTTTAAGCTTTTGCTTTGCTTCCTCGGTTTTGTTCTGCGGAGGAGTGGGATATACCACACAGGTATCAAGAACCTTTCCGGTTTTATCTATAACAGCTATTTTACAACCCGTTCTGTATGCAGGGTCAAGTCCTAATACGGTTTTTCCCTTAAAGGGTGCTGCAAGAAGAAGATGTCTTAAATTTACCGCGAATACCTTTATAGCCTCTTCCTGCGCTCTTTCGGTTAAAAGATTTCTTATTTCTCTTTCAACAGAGGGAAAAATAAGTCTTTTATAAGCGTCCAGAGCCGCCTCTTCAATAAGAGGATAGGTTATGCTTTTGGCATTTATGGTTACATTTCTTAAAATAGTCTGAACAGCTGAACTTTCATCTATCACAATCTTAACGCTTAATATATCCTCCGCCTCGCCTCTGTCTAACGCAAGAATACGATGATTTGCTATACGATTAACAGGCTCAGAATATTCATAATACATACGATAAACAGTATCTTCTTCTGTGGAAGCTTTACTTTCCACAAGTCCGGAAGAATATATAAGACGGCGGAGCTGTTTTCTTATTTCCGCATTGTCGGATATATTTTCCGCTACTATATAAAGAGCTCCCTCTATTGCCTGCTCGACTGTTTCAACACCCTTATCCGCATCTATATATTCCTCTGCGATTTTTGAAATATCGCCTTCAGTAAGCTCCTGTGCGGAAATTATTTCACTTAACGGCTCCAGTCCCATTTCTTTTGCTATCATAGCCTTTGTGCGTTTTTTCGGACGGAAAGGACGGTATATATCTTCAACCTCTGTCATTATTGAAGCTTTGTTTAGCGCCTCTTCAATTTCGGGAGTAAGCTTTTCCTGCTCCGCTATAAGACGAAGCACTTCTTCTTTTCTTTCGCATAAATTACGAAGATATGTCAGACGGTCAAAAAGTTCTCTTAAAAGCTGGTCGTCGAGAGAGCCTGTTTTTTCCTTTCTGTATCTTGCGATAAAGGGAATTGTGCATCCCTCATCAATCAGTGCAACGGTATTTTCAACCTGTCCCACACCGATTTTAAACTCTTCAGCCAATGTTTTTATTATGTCCATCTGCACACCTCTTACAATATTTTTCAACATTGTATATTTTATCAAAAATCGTCATTTATGTCAATGAAAAAGAAATACTAACAAGCTAAAGTTCGAGAATTTCAAAGAACCTTGTTGTGCAAATCACAATAAAGGACCTGTTAAAAACTCAAACTGAGTTTTTTAACAAGTCCAATATCATTGATTTAATTTTATTCTACAGAAAGAACATAATAATACACAGGCTGTCCGCCCTCTAAAGGAGATACCTCGCAGCCAGGATATTTTTCTTCAACAGCTGCTGTAAGTTCAGCCAACTGCTCTTCTGTTATATCCTCGCCCGAATATATTGTTATAATCTCTGCGTTTTCCGCACCGAGATTTTCAAGAGTTTTTAAAACTCCGTTTTTAGCATCTTCGGCAACTGCAACAACCTTATCTTCAGCCATTGCCATTATGTCGCCCTCTTTGATTTCTATATCGTTAACCTGCGAATCGCGTACTGCGTATGTTACTTGACCTGTTTTAACATTTTTTAAGGCTTCCAGAAATTCTTCGGTAAGCTCTGTCTCGGATTTATTATCGTCATACATAAGCATTATCGGGAATACCTGTGCCATACTTGTTGTAGGAATAACAATCATATTGCCCTCAAATATCTCCTGTGCCTGCTGAGCCGCAAGGATAATATTTTTATTATTGGGAAATACAAATACAGTTTCCGCATTAACATTATATGCAGCCTTTAAAATATCCTCGGTAGAGGGATTCATACTCTGGCCGCCGCTTACAAAACCTGTAATACCTAATTCTTTATATATATTTTTAAAGCCCTCGCCTGCGGCAACTGCAAGGAATCCGTATTTGGTGCGTTCAGCTTTTCTTTTTTCTTCCTCTTTTTTCTTAAGCTGTTCATTCTGATAACGCATATTATCAATTTTCATAGAGGTTAAAGCACCAAGCTCAAGACCATAGCCGATAGCAATATTGGGAGTATCGGTATGAACATGAACTTTAATAATTTCGCTGTCTTCAACTACAACAACACTGTCCCCGATTTTTTCAAGCTTGCTTCTTAAAACATCGGCACCGCTTTTACCTTTTATTATAATAAACTCGGTACAATATCCGAAAGTGATTTCCTCATCAGATAAGATCATACCCTCGTCTTCTTCAGAGTCTTCTGCGGAGGTTTCTTTTCTTGCAATTACTTCTCCGTTTTTAAGGAAATATAACATTCCCTCAAAAATTATCATAAGACCTTTGCCACCTGCGTCAACAACACCGGCCTGCTTAAGTTTGGGAAGCATTTCGGGTGTTTCATCGAGAACTTTATTTCCGTATTCGATTATTTCTTCAAGAAATTCTATGAAAGTCCTGTCTGAATCTGCAATTTCTAAGCTTTTCTCAGCAAGCGCTCTCATAATGGTTAAAATAGTTCCTTCGGTAGGCTTCATAACTGCATTATATGCTGCAGTTTTTCCGCTTTCAAGAGCAAGCGCAAACAATTTTATATCGGTACTTTCAGAGTCCGCAAGGGCTTTTGAAATACCTCTTAAAAACTGCGAAAGAATAACTCCCGAGTTTCCTCTTGCGCCTCTTAAAGAAGATGATGCAAGAATTTTTGAAGCCTCTCCCACAGTAGCACTGCTCAGATTAGCTACATCACTTACTGCTTTAGCAAAAGTAAGGGACATATTTGTTCCTGTATCTCCGTCGGGAACAGGAAAAACATTGAGCTTATTTACCGATTCCTTTGCATTTTCAAGCTTATTGGAAGCGGAAACAAGCATATTTACAAACAAGTCTCCGTTTATATTTCTCATATTAACTGTTTTCCTTTCAAAACAAGGCTACCAAGGATAAGCCTATTTTTCCATTCTTATTCCATCCACATGAACATTAACCTTATTTACTTTAAGACCAAATGATTCTTTAAGTGTATAGGATAAGGTTTCAAGGATGTTTTCAGAAATAGTCTGAATATTCATTCCATACATAACATATATATGGATATCTACTATAAGTCCGTTATTATAGCTTACTTTTATTGCATTTTCAATTTTTTCGTTTTCGCTTAACAGACCTTTTTTTGTTTTTCTGTCTGCAAGTCCAACCACACCATAACAGCTTACCGCAGTATTGCTTGCTATGGTTTTGATCGCCGTATCTCTTACGGATATAAACCCGAGGTCGGTTTTGGTTTTAAACAACATAAATTTAACCTCCTTAATTTGTATTCAAATACATATCTATTATATTATAATGCAAGTATGGTATCTTTTTCAAGTCCTAAATTAAAAATTCTTTTTCCCGCAGTAAATAAAACTATCTGAAAGTCGGTTTCATTCATAAGATATTTTATCCACAAAGCCGCTCTTTCATCATCCATTCTTACAAACGGGTCGTCTAAAATAAGAACAGGTTTTTCTTTGTCCTTAAATGCAAATTCGCATACCGCAAGCCTTATCGCGAGATAAATCCCATCTGAAATTCCCGAAGATATATAGTCCTTTTCTTTTAAAAGATTACTGTTTTCTTCACGAAGAGAGGGCGAAAAGCTTTCGTCCAAAACAAGCTTATCATATATCCCTTTTTCTGCGTTTTTAAGTATTTCCTCTGCTCTTTTAGAAAGTGACGGCAGATATGAAACCTTATATTTTTCGCGGGTTTTCTCGAGTGAGTCCAAAGTTGCAAGAACTACTTTTTCTTCATATTTCAAAGAATTTATCTTAAGTTCAAGCTCTTCTTTTTTATCTTTTAATTCCTCATATAACGGGAGATTGTTATAAAGGTTTTTCCGTCTTTCTTTAATTTCTGACAGTTTTACACAAAGTGTTGGAATTTCTTCCAAAAGCATTAAAAGCTCTGTTTTAATTTGGCTGTAATCTCCGTTTGGTTTTTCCTGATATTCAACTTCTTTTATATCTTCTTTAACGAATGAAGATATACTTTCGAGTTCTTTTAAAAGAAGCTCTTTCTTTTCAATATAGCTTTTATATTCATTTCTTTTATTATAGTATTCATCAAGAGAACTTAAGCCTGAATTTTCAAGAATTTTTATTTTTTCTAAAGCAAGCTGTTCTCTTTTTTTATTGAACTTATTTTTATGTATAAAAAACTCAACTACTGATGCACAAAGAAAACCAAGACACAAAAAATACATCCATGGCAAAAATATTCCTGCAATCGCAAAAACAACAGCGGCACCCAAAAGAAGTTTCCGCCAAGGAGATAACCCGATTTTAAATTCGTCCGCTTCTTTTATTTTGGATATTTCTTCGGTTGAAAGATTAACTTCTTCTGTGGTTAACTTTGAAAGCTCGTCTTTTAT
>JAZOOC010000310.1:0-12573 GCA_045654825.1 Clostridia bacterium
AAGAAAGAAAATATTTGATTTTGCCGATGGGTATAAAGATATTTTAGACTACGCAAAAACCGAAAGAAGATTTGTTAAGAAAACTATTGAAATACTTGAAGAAAACGGATTTAAACCATTTTCAAGAAAAAATGCTTTAAAAGAGGGCGACAAGGTTTACTTTGAAAACAGAGGTCTTGCAATAGCGGCAGCAATAATCGGCTCCGCATCCTTAAAAGACGGAGTTAATCTTATAGCTTCTCATATCGACTCGCCAAGACTCGACTTAAAACCCATTCCTCTTTTTGAGGCAGATGGAATGCTTTTTATAAAGACTCACTATTACGGCGGAATTAAAAAATATCAGTGGACTTCAATTCCACTCTGTCTTATGGGAACAGTTGTACTGAAAAACGGAAAATCAATAGAAGTATCAATAGGCGAAGATAAAAACGACCCCGTATTTGTTATAGCCGATTTATTACCCCATCTTGGCAAAAACCAGATGAAAAAGACACTCGACGAAGGAGTAGAGGCTGAACAGCTCAATCCTATCGGTGCGACAATCCCCTACGACGACGAAGAGGCAAAAGAAAAAATCAAGCTTAATTTCGTAAGCATATTGAATAAAAAATATAAAATAACCGAGGCAGACTTAATTTCGGCAGATTTAACTCTTGTTCCCGCTATGGAATCAAGAGATTGCGCCTTGGACGGAAGCCTTATTGCAGGCTACGGACAGGATGACCGCATCTGTGCATATGCTTCTTTAAAAGCATTTTTAGATGCTAAACCCTCTGCACGCACAAAAGTTCTTTATCTTGCAGACAGAGAAGAAGTAGGCTCTATGGGTAATTCGGGAACACAATCTGCTTTCTTAAAAGATACACTTGAAGAGCTTTCTGAAAAAACTAATGTCAAGATAAGAGATTTATTAACTAATACAAAATGTATTTCTGCCGATGTTTGTGCAGCTTACGATCCCAATTTCCCGGATGCTTATGAAAAAACAAATTCTCTTTTCATAAACGGCGGAACCGGTATTATGAAATACACCGGTGCGAGAGGAAAATCAGGCTCTTCCGAAGCAAGCGCTGAATTTTTAGGAAAAATAAGAGCCATGTTTGACAAGGGAAATGTTAAATGGCAGATTGGCGAGCTTGGAAAAACTGATTTCGGTGGCGGCGGTACTGTTGCCCAGTTTATCGCAAACTTAGGTGCAGATGTTATAGACTGCGGAATACCCATTTTATCAATGCACGCGCCCTATGAAATTTCTTCAAAATACGATTTGTATATGTCATACAAAGGATATAAGGTGTTCTATGAAAACTGATAATACATTTAAAAGCGGTTTTATCAGCATTGTCGGAAGAACAAATGCAGGAAAATCGACTCTGGTAAACCGTCTTGTCGGAGAAAAAATTGCAATAGTTTCGGATAAACCCCAAACCACACGATACAGAATAATGGGAGTATTAAACGAAGAGGACTGCCAGATAGTCTTTACAGATACTCCGGGACTTCATGCACCAAAAACAAGACTCGGGGACTTTATGATTTCCCAGGCAAACGAATCTTTGATTGATACCGATGCAGTAGTTCTTGTTATCGAGCCTGTTGATAATATCGGTGCAAGCGAGGAGAAAATTTTAAAATCCTTGTCTAAAATTAATGTGCCGGTTATTCTTGCAATAAACAAAATAGATACTGTTAAAAATAAAGAAAAGCTTTTTTCTATCATTACAACATATTCTGAAAAATATGATTTCGATGCGGTTGTTCCGTTATGTGCGAAAAACGGAAACGGTGTTGATATTCTCTTAACTGAAATTAAAAAGCATCTGTCTGAGGGTCCGAAATTTTTCCCCGACGATATGATTACCGACTCTCCCGATAAAGCAAGAATTGCGGAAATAGTAAGAGAAAAAATGCTCTGGGTATTACAACAGGAAGTTCCTCACGGAATAGCTGTTGAAATAACCTCGTATAAAATGCCCGAGGGAAAAACCGGCAGACTGGATATAACCATATATTGCGAAAAAGAATCCCACAAGGGTATAATAATAGGCAAAAACGGTGTTCAGTTAAGAAAAATCGGCAGCCTTGCAAGACGCGATATAGAAGAGCTTCTTCAAAGAAAGGTTTATATGGAGCTTTGGGTTAAGGTTAAAGAAGGCTGGAGAGATAATAATTATCTTTTAAGAAATTTCGGATTTGAATAATATTTTTCGGCTCAATTTGTTGTTGACATAGTTTTCCAAAAAGGATATAATTAAATTACAAAACGGAGGTGGTTTTATGAAAAAGAATTTCATATTTGTATTAATAACTTTAATCTTGCTTCTTTGTTCATGCACAGGAGGTACAACAGCAGAACCCCCCGTACCACCCGTAACAGAAAACCCTGAAAAAACAGTTACGGTTATGACCTATTTTGCTTCGGAGGATTCTATGTATCTTATCCCCGAACAGAGAGAGGTTGCATACAAATTTGATGAAGAAATCCCCTTAAAAATCGTTGAAACTTTAATTGCAGGACCTGCAAGCGCAAATCTCTTCCCGGTTCTTAACAAAGAAACAAAGATTTTAAGTGTTACGGTTAAAGATAAGCTTGCCGATGTTATAGTGGGAGACAATTTTATCTCATTAAACAGCGGAGGCTCAACAAAAGAATTTATGGCACTTCAGTCAATAACAAATTCTCTCGTAGAGCTTTCAAATATCGATTCAGTGCGTTTTAAAACTGCTGACGGTAAAGCAATCGAAGAATTCGGCAGCTTCGCACTTGACTTGCCTTTAACTAAAGATACAAGCATCGCAGACTGATAAATTAATATACTTCAACTATATCTATACTATAACCCAAAACTTCACCAATAGATTTTACTTTTCCCTTGATTGTTATAGAATCTCCAACATTTTTTCTACTAAAAAATCCTTCCTATGGTTATTTCTATTTTACCATAAGAAGGATTTTATTTTTTTCTTGCGAGCCGGACTTTTTTATTCTTGTTATTTTACATCTTCCCATTTATACTCATAGCCTTTAGTATCCAGCCAGTAATTATGAGTAATTGTTGCCTCTAAAACAGTAACATAATACCATTTATCAATAAAGAGGTCATTATAGGGATTGAATTTGAGGGATTTAACATAGCTTTCCAGAGGCTTTCTTCCGAGAATTTTATTTATAACCGTCATTACTTCAGCACGGGTTATATTCTTTTCGGGTTTATAGGTTTTATCGGGATAGCCTTCCATAAATCCGCTGTGTATTAACGATAATATTTCCTTATATGCCCAATGGGTATTTTCAAGATCGGTAAACTGATTGTTTATTTCAGCTCTTTTTATCCCTGTAAATCTGAATATCAAAGCCGCAAATTCTGCTCTGGTAAGATTGCGTGACGGCTTGAATTCTCCGTCGGGATAACCTAACACCACAGCGTTTTGTGCCATATATTCAACATCATGCGCAGACCACCGTGATGCTTCTACATCAGGAAATACCGTTCCTGTTGCAACAAAAGGTTTTTCATAATCGTGATTTGTTATACGATACAAAATAGCAGACATTTCTTCACGGGTTATATCTCCATCGGGTTTAACACTGCCGTCGGGATAACCATTGATATAACCAATGTGAGTGGGATGCTCATTTAAGAAAATATCTTTTGTATATTTTCTTACTGTTGCTCCGCCTCCACCACCGCCTCCGGTAGTTCCACCGGAAGTTACGGTAGGAATAGTATATTTATATACGCCCGCATCACCATACAAACCATATTTGCAATCATCAAAATTGCCCGAATAACAATCTGTACATTCGGTAGAGCCGCAACCTTTGAAATATACGGCTGTTACAGTAAGATTGGATGCTACCGGTATTTCTTCTCCCCATACATACAGATAGGAATTAGTCTTGTCTGGCTTAGTAACATCGGGATCGGTAGTATAATAGAGCGATACAGTCGGGTCTTCTTCGTAGTGATTTACAAACTTGAACTTTGTAGTTGACGGATATTCTATCTTTGATGAATCAGCGAGATATAAATCTGTCACAGGAATTTCAAGTTGAACAAATTCATAAGTAAATATACAATCACTGTCAGGTATTTTAACATTATTTATGTCTGTAAGATAAGCTGTAATTATTACAGAATCCATCGCAGCAGTCACTGCAATCGGCAAATTGGGGTCATAAGGCATAATATTTGTAGTTGCAGGTGGTGTACCCTTTTTAATAACTGTATATGAGTAGTTTATTGTTGCGCCGGGATATGCAGTTTTAAGATGAATACCGTCATTATATAATTCTTCTGAAAGAAGATGCTTACTTATAAGCTTCTTTTTACCCGATGCAACAGTATAAGGATCTGCCACATATACAGCAGAGCTTATGGCATCATCAGTTATAATATAATAACGGAAGGTATTTGCACTTCGTTTGCCTTTCTCGTTTACAACATAAGCTTTAAAAGCTGTGCTTTCGGTAAGAGTTCTCTGCACGCCGTTACCGGTATCCATATCGGTAGCTTCCTCGTTTGTGTTTGAGCGCGACTTAATGGTATATGTTCTGTTGTCGGGAAGATTATCTTTTAGTTTTATTGTAGTTTTTCTTCCGAAGAGATAATTTCCGGACGGCAGAGTGATAATAGGTGCAGGCGGAACAAATTCGTATACATAAGAAGAAACAGCACTTTGAAGATTTTGTTTTACTGCTCTTGTATACAATACCGAATCTTTGTTTAACAAAACAGGCTCGGTATAAATCTGCCATTCTCCGCTGTTAAGCTTATATTCAATTTCTGTTCCCGATGGATTATTCGATTTTAAGGAAACAACAAGGAAATTATTATTTCCGTCTGCATTTGTTTCTTCATAAATGCCCGAAAGTTTATCCGCATAGGGTGCAGAAAGAGCAGATGTATCATATTTATAATTATAAATTCTGTTTCCGCTTGAAACGCCATTTAAAACAGCTTCTAATACTAACTCAACCTCATCCTGAAAGCTGGGTGTCTGATTAAAGTTACCGAGAATATTTCCTCCCGGAGCATCATAAGCATTACCGCTTGCAATATCTATATAGATAAGCTCAGGAACATTCTCGATTGTGTTTTCAAAATCACCTGATTTATATTTGAGCACAGTGCCTTCGGGAGAATAAACAGGGATAAGCGTATTATTCAACGCACCGCTTTCGATTGCTGCTTTTGGAGCTTCGGGTTTAATATAATACTCAAAAATACAGATTTCACTGGTTGTATTATAAACCATATTCTTGGAAATTGCTTTAATTGTAACCGCACCCTCAAGAACTATCGGCTGGTCATCATAGGGATTAACTCCGGTAACAGGATCGGGTGTAGGTGTATTTCCATAAGAACAGGAATAATATATTTCTGTATTGGGGCCGGGCGGAATAAACTGAACTGTTATATCCTCACCGCCTATTTTCTTTATATAACTTCCCGGTTCAAGAGTAACCTGCGGGTCGGTAGGCTTATCTGAAATAACATCATATCTTTCTGTTACAACCTCAGACCATTTGTTTCCTTTTTTAACAACTGCAGTAATTTCAATCCAGTCATCAACAGGAATTACCACAGTATCCGGTCCATCAGGTGCTTTTTCTCCATAAGTTTTTGGATCTGTGCCGTCTAAAGTATAATAAAGAGTGTAATCGGATGTGTTCTGCGGTGTAGTTTCGGGAGAATAAACAGTAACTTCATCCGCCGCGATGAAGGTTGTTGTTTCAGGAGAAAACACAGGTGAAGCAGGAACAACTTTGTATTTAAATGTATAAACCGTCGGATTGGAATCCTCTTCGGATTTTGCTTTAATTATTATATCATCTTCCGAATAAATCGGTTTATCATAACTATTCCATGTAGCACCGTTATCTGTTGAATATAAAATGTTGTCGCCGTCTTTTGAAACAAGACTTACATTGACACTTCCCTTGTATTCACCGGGAATGGGACTTGCTGTAACCGCAGGCGGTGCCGGATTACTGATTGTATAACTGAAAGTAGAATCTTCCCCGTAAACTCCGTTTTTCTTCGCAACCGCTCTTATAACGGTATTTTCGGTAATAACGATAGAATCGGGTATATATTTTGTTCCGTTGGCTGCAGGGTCGCTGCCGTCTGAAGTATAATAAATTTCTGCATCATTTGTAGATACATTAAGCGAAACAGAAAAAGGTGCGTCGTAGGAGCCTGATACAGGATCAGCCGTAACAACAGCAGGTTGAATTCCGAGATTATAAACAGAAACATCGCTTATCTCTTTTGAATTTGCGTTCTCTTTAACTGCAACAAGTCTTACTGTGTTATTTTCGGTTACCAAAAGAGGCTGCCCGTCAGATTTTGATAAAGGCATCCAGTAAGTATACGGGTCTGTTCCGACAACAAACTCCTCTTGTGAATAAGTATAATAAATTGTTAAATCTGCGGGAAATGCTGTACTGTCATAAGGTATCTTATTATCCGCATAAAGAGTGAACGCCTCATCCTTAAAGTATGACGAAGTGATTTCTGTTTTTACTCCGCCGTTATCCTCGAACAAAATGGGTTTTTCCGGAATTATATTATATTTAAAAAATGAATAGTTACTGATAGCGGTAGAATCGTTTTTCTTAACTGAATAAGCTGTGATTTCAGTTGTAGCCGAAATAGCAATCGCTTCGGTGTATTTAGAAAAATCCACACCGTTTGTTGAATAATATATATCGCAATCCGGGGTTGAGCAACTTAAATTAACCAAAACCCCGGCGGTATATCTTCCTTCCGGAATATCGGCTACGGGTGGATTTGGTTTAACCTGGTTTACAATATTTATGGTATGATAACCTCCGTTTACCGCAGTCTGAGTAAAAAGAGGTTCGAAATTTTCGTTTTCACTATGCTTTGCATAAAGTTTTACACCGTAATCAGAGGAAGAGCCGATATACACAACAGAGCTTCCGGTCTTTTTAGGTCTTAAAGGTATCGCACAAAGGTTATACCAGTTATCGGGATTTTCTTCTCTTGGAAGAAACGAGCCTGAAAAATAAACATGAACATACGCATAGTTAAGACCGGTTAGAGAGTCAACACCTGAACCGTAAAAACGCGGAGAATACCCAACTGAATTTATAACATTGGAATAGTCTGTACCATCTAAATTTTCAGAACCGGTTGTTCCAAGCGGTATATCCGCACCGGGAATAGTATAATTAATATTTCCCGAATAAGCAGTATCGTCTTCGGGTGAATATTCAAAATATTCACCATCGTAATATATTTTTACCGAGTAGCCGTTAAGGTCGTAATATGGCTGTTTATGTCTTGCTATCGCTTCTTCTCTTGTTTTAGCTGTTATTATATTGCGTTCAAGATTGGCATCAATATATTCCTGAATTTTTGCATCTCTTTCAGCCGGATCAGTAATTCCAAGCTCGTCAGCTTTTTCTTCTGCCGCTTTTCTTGTATAAACAATCTCTCTTGCTTCGGCATCGGCTATAGCCTGCTTAATATAAGGGGCATCCTCAATAGGAGTGGAATCATATTCACCCATATCAGGATTATCAACAGCAAAATAAAGGTTGAATCTTTCTCCAACCTTTACCTCGCTTGAATTTACCGTTTCATAAGGATTAACACCATTTGCATGAAGATAAACCTTGCGGATTTTATTAAGGTCAATTGAATTATCGGCAGAAGCCGTCGGTAACAACGAAAGCAATAATACAAATGAAAGCAAAACCGATATAACTTTTTTATATGCCATAATAAAATCTCCTTAATTTTTATTTTCCTCTTTCCAAATTCACAGAACACTATGAAATTGGAAAGAGGCGGAGCAATAAAACTCCGCCATTTTATATATTTTACAAATTAATAACCTAATCCTGCGAATACAATTGCTATATCTTTAGAATCAACGATACCGTCTCTGTTGATATCGTAAGAAGTCAACCAGGACTCTGCATTTGTTTCTGCTGTTTCTCCAAAGTAGGATACTACTGCAGACATATCGTATTCGTTGATGATATTATCGCTTACAATATCACCTGCGATAAAGTTACTCTTTACAAAACCTGCACCTACGGGAAGACCATTGGAGCCTGTATATGTTTCCATATATTTTCCGCCAAAGATATAGCTGTTCCAGAATGCTAATTCTTTATCAGTTCTCATGCTGATTTCGTATTCAGCTTTTCTGTAGCCCTTACCTTCAAGTGATACAGTATAAATACCGTTTACAGGTAATTCAACCTCAAATGTATAAATATCGTCTGCAGCAGAGATTATTGTTTCAGAAGCATCAGAACCAAGCTTGTAGGTTTTGGTAGCTATATCAAGACCTTTAATTTTTATTGTCATATCCTGATATGCAGCAATCTGATTTCCAATTCTGTATTTTGAATTGTCAACTGTAATTTTAAGAGTTCTTGTGGGAACTTCGATATCAAATATTGCGGAAGCACCGGGAGTTGTTGCTATAGCAGCTGTATCAGTTGTTGTTCCGGGTGCATATTTTTCCATATCGATGATTTCTGTAACTGCAACAGTACCGTCAACATCGCGGCCTACGATTGTAAGAGTAGCAATAACAATACCATTGTTTACAATGTTTGCATCCTGCATTGTCCAAGCATCTTCGGGATTTTCTACAGCTTCAAGATTGAAACGGTATCTTCCGTTACCTAAATTGGAAAGATATGTTGCGTTATTTGCTGTAAGAGTGAAGGAAGCGTCAACATCAGGATAAGAAAGAACAAATTCACCTGAAGCAAGACCTCTTACTGTGTTGGAGGTATCACCTGTTAAAACAAGGTAGAATTCTGCTGTACCTTCAGCTGCATCAGCTTTGGGTGCAAAGCCGAGTGTTGCAGTTCCGTTCTGGGGAATTTCTCTTGTTGTAATAGAAGTGTTGGAGAATTTAATCATAGTAATATATATGATTCCGTCTTTTATTGTGTAGTTAAGCTCGGAAATTTCTCCGTCATGGTCGTGATAAATTTTATCTACTGTTTCATTTTCATCTAAGTTAAGGCTGGAAACAGGGATTTTAACAACAACAGGTGCGTCGAGTTCTTTTACTTCTTCATTTGTAGCTGTATTGGTAGCAGTAATATCAAATACTATACCCTGGCTGAGAATCGGGTGATCGGAAGTAGATTCTTCAACATCAATTTCAATTCCTGTGTTAGTTCCGGGGATTGCGTTGTAATTATCATTTTCTTCTGTTGCAACTACTGATAATACTTCAGCATTAACTTTAACTGCTTCTTCTTTATCAAGAGCTGTTATAGCTTCAACAACTGCAGCCTTTGTGTCTTCAGATGTATAAGAGTCAACTTTAACTGTGTTGATAACTTCTACGAGTTCTTCGGAAGGAAGAGTAGTATCAATTTCAACAGCGCCTTCATGAGAATATTTACCTTCGTAAACAGTATAAGGTTCGCCAACGATTTCGTATTCATTTCTCTGGTTTTCACCAGTGCCGATGCTTACTTCTGTAGGATAAACATTGAGTTTTAATGTTACATCAACATTTTTGTCTTCAGTGATTTTAACACCACAGTTGAAAGAACCAACGGATGTAACGATCTGTTCATAAGTGATTACAGGGTTATCGCCTGTCATCTCTTCTAAAAGATCTCCGGCTAACTGCATAATAGCATATTCTTCATTTGCAACGAAAGAATAACCTTTTTCGGTACATTCAAGATCGCCGATTGAGAATAAAGGATCATTTAAAGGAAGCCAGTTTGGAGCGTATGCATCATACTGTCCTGCAAGAATAGCAGTAACATCTTCGTCGAAACTGATTACATAGTCAACTATGTATTTTGCATAAGGGCTTGTTTCCATATCCTCTGCTGTGTCTTTTGCTGTAAAATTGAGACCGTAGTCCAATGTGATTTTGTCATCAACTACGAGGTCTTCTCCTCTTAATTCAACAACATCGCAATAGATGTCAATAAAGTCGCTTGCATAAGCAGAAATGCTTACTAAAGAAAGCATCATAGCACACGCAAGCACAAGGCTTAAAATTTTCTTTGTGTTCATAATAAACTCCTTTTTGTTTTTATATATTTTATTTATATTTTTAGCATTTGATTGTTTTGTCATATATCTTAACACCGCCTTCCAAGACCGATTTACATACTAAAATTATACAATTTTAATTACTTCATCAGATTAAGAAGTCTTTCGCACATAACCGCAGCTTCTGCACGAGTTGCTGTTCCGTTAGGATTAAGCTTACCGTCACTGCCTTTGATTATGCCGGCTTTAACCATCGAAGCAAGAGGCGCTTTCGCATAATCAGATATTAAATCCTTATCAGAAAATGCATCAAGCGAAGAATAGTCCTGTGCCTCAAGGATATATCCTTTGGATAGGAATGCTCTGTATGCAAGTGCTATAAGGTCCTGACGGGATATATGAGCTTCGGGCATAAAGGTATTATTCTGTGAACCGTTTGCAATACCCGCAGCTTTTGCTTTCATTATTGCCTTATGATAGTAACTTCCTTCTGAAACATCCGAAAAAGCTTCAGTTTCAACATCGGGGAAATCAATCATATTGGTTATGATTATTATAAAATCACCGCGTTTGATATTATTAGCGGGAGAGAATGTGTTTTCTCCCGTGCCGTTGATGATACCCTTTTCCTTCAATATATATATAGCATCTTCAGCCCATGAATATGCAGTTAAGTCTGTAAAGTTTTTAGAAGTTGACGGAGTTTGTGATTCAGACCCTTCGGATTTGTTTTCTTCCTTAACCGGCTCGTCTTTTTTATCTTCTTCTTTAGGAGCAGGGGCGCCACCGCCTCCTCCGCCTCCTCCGCCGCCACCGCCGGGAGGAGTTGTGCCGGAGCCCTGGCCATCGCCTGTGCCGCCGTTGTTATCCGAGTTACCATTATCAGAACCACTGTTATCTGAACCGTTGTTATCGCCTGTATTTGAGAATATTGTCAAATCGTTTCCGTCAACTTTGCCGTCTCTGTTGATATCGGCCGCCCCGAATCTGTCTGATTCTTCTGGATTGGAGCTGTTTTTTATAGCTTCTGCAAGTGATTTATCGTCAGCATCAATATCGCCGTCGCCGTCTGTATCTCCGGGCTTAAATTCAGAATTTGTAATTTTAAGCGCAGAAGAGAAATCAACATTTGTTTCCTTGAAAGGAATATAGCCGGGAGCAGTTAATGTTACTGTATATGTATCTCCCGCTTTTACATTGGAAGATATTTTAAATACGGGAATATCTGAATTACCGAGTCTGTGACCGCCATCAACAGTAAGAGAATTATCAAGCTCTGTGCTGATTGTATATCCGGTCTGTTCACTGGTTAAAGAAAGCTCTACATTACTTCTTGAACCCTCTGATGCAGCAAAGGTAGTAACCTTATCCATAGTAAGCTCTACAACTGCTTCTTTTGAAGATATATTTTCTAAAGCAGGGGTATCAAGCGTCACTGAAGAATCAGTTGTATAAAATTCATTCTGTTCTTTTGTAAAATAGTAAGACAATTTTGAATCGGTATTAACCCAAAGACTTCCAACAGCGTCCGCAGAGCCTTCAAAGGTCAGAATAAAAAGTTTTGTGCCTTCTGCGCTAACAGGAAGAAAGTATCTGGAATTTGTAATAATTGATGTTTTAAAACTATTTTCAATATTTGCGTCATACGCATCAGGATATATATACATAACCGTTGAGCTGTCTTTATCTTTAGCGGCAAGATATTCAATACCTTTGAATTTCATATTTCCGCTAAAGCCGAAATATAACTGAACAATATTAAGCTCATCATCAATTCCATTAGCTGTAACAAGAATTTTTACCTCACCTTTCTGAGCCGGTGTATCTAAAGTATAATCATCTGTTACATCAGAAAATTCAAGCGTGAAAGTTTCTGCAGCAAATGCAGGAACTGCTGAAATAATGAGTACTAAACAAACTAATAGTGCCAATATCTTTTTTAACATATTCTATCTCCTGATTTGATTTTTTAAAACGCTAAACAAGCCTGCACTAATATTTTTGTGCAGGTTGCTAAGAAATTTTTGCGCATTTTCACAAAAGTATTATATATGATTTTTTTGATTATGTCAACATAAAATAATATGTTTTTATATGATTTTTTGAACATTAAAGTTGAATTTAATCAAAGATGATTTGTTTGGAATATAAATATTTGAGCTACTGCGGAATCGCAGTAGCTCAATAATCAGCACCCTGGCAGACTACCAAAAGCAAGAAAAGAATAAAATCAGTATATGCCGCAGGCATAACTTATCCCCTATTACCTGGTATTCGTTATTCGTATTTTATCCGATGTGAAATTTGTTTCGCCGATAACCACATCTCTTATAATTGCGATATCGGTTTTTTCAAGAATATCTTTTTCAACAAAGACTGAAACGCCGTCTGCAGTTATAAGCGCTATGGGATTTACAAAGCCTTTTGCAGATAAAAGGCTTTCCATATTTGTTTCCATATCTGTATAATTCGCGATACGCAAAGCTGCTGCAGAAGCTTCTTTTATTTCTGCCTCGGTTGCTTTTTTATTTTCGGAAAGCTCTTTATA
>JAZOOC010000311.1:0-4580 GCA_045654825.1 Clostridia bacterium
CAAGACCGCCTCTTTCATTCTCAACCATACACATACGGCAAGCACCATATACTGATAATTCTGAATGATAACAGAAACTGGGAAGCTTGATACCGATTTTTCTTATTACTTCAAGTAGATTTTTTTCGCCGTTTATTTCAACGGGAATATCATCTATAATCATAAACTGTTTTTCAGCCATTTTCTACTCCTCCTTATTCGCTTTGAATGCACATGCAGATATACAGCTGCCGCAACGAATACATTTGGAAAGGTCAATAGTAAACGGTTCTTTAATCTTTCCGGATATTGCTTCAACGGGACACTGTCTTGCACATTTAGAGCACCCTTTACATAATTCGGGGTCAATAACTATTCTTTTGAGTTTCTGACAAGCACCTGCAGGACAACGCTTATCGTAAATATGAGCTTCATATTCATCACGGAAATTCTTAATTGTACTTATTACGGGAGAAGGTGCTGATTTACCGAGTCCGCAAAGTGCTGTAGCGGAAATGGTATCTGCAAGTTCAAGAAGAAGTTCAATATCTCCATCCTGACCTTCGCCTGCAACAATTCTTTCAAGAATTTCAAGCATTCTTTTTGTTCCTTCTCGGCAAGGTACACATTTACCGCAGGATTCGTTCTGAGTGAAGTTCATAAAGAATCTTGCTACTTCAACCATACATGTATTAGAGTCCATAACAACAAGTCCGCCTGAACCTATCATAGCTCCAACTTTTTTCAAAGTATCAAAATCAAGAGGTAAATCAAGATGTTCTTTAGTTAAACAAGCGCCTGAAGGTCCGCCTATCTGAACAGCTTTGAATTCACCATCGCCTCTCATACCGCCGCCGATATCAAAGATAATTTCTCTTAAAGTTGTTCCCATAGGAACTTCAATAAGACCTGTATTTGCGATATTTCCTGTTAAAGCAAAAGCTTTTGTACCTGAACTTGTTTCTGTTCCTATTTTAAGATACCAGTCAGCACCGTTAGAGATGATGCTTGCTACATTTGCATAAGTTTCAACATTATTAAGAACAGTAGGCTTATCAAAAAGACCATGTTCAACTGTTCTTGGAGGTTTAACTCTTGGGAAACCTCTTTTTCCTTCAATGGATGCAGTTAATGCACTTCCTTCACCACATACAAATGCACCTGCGCCACGACTGATGTGCATTTTAAAGGAAAAGCCTGTTCCAAGAATATTTTCACCCATAAGTCCTAATTCTTCAGCTTGTTTTATAGCATTCTGAAGTCTCTGAACTGCGAGAGGATATTCTGCACGAACATAAATATAACCTTCGTCAGCACCACAAGCGATACCTGCTATCATCATACCTTCAAGCATTCTGTGAGGATCGCCTTCCATAATACTTCTGTCCATAAATGCTCCGGGGTCTCCCTCGTCACCATTACAAACAACATATTTTTTAGGCTCTGTCTGGCGTTTTACCTGCGCCCATTTACGACCTGCTGGGAATCCGCCGCCCCCTCTTCCGCGAAGATTTGATTTAGTGATTTCATCAACAATATCATCCTGAGTCATTTCAAAGAGTGCTTTTTCAAAAGCATCATAACCGCCTAAAGCTATGTATTCGCCGATAGAATCAGCATCTATTCTACCGCAATGCTCAAGAACTATTCTTGTTTGCTGCTGATAGAAAGGAATTTCTTCCTGTTCTTTACATACTTTTCCGCCTTTCTGATATGCAAGACGCTCAATATGCTCATTATTTAAAATAGTTTTTTCTACTATCTCTTCGCAGTCTTCAAATTTAACCTTAGTATAAAGCCAACCTTGAGGGTCTATACGAAGAAGAGGACCCATTTCGCAAAAGCCATGACATCCGCTCTTTTTATGACCGATTTCATCACCATGAGGATCTTTTTCGAGCTCTACAGATACATTAAGACCTTTTTCTTCCATAAGTTCTTTCAAACGGTCATAAATTTTAAGAGAACCGCCTGCAACACAACCTGTACCTGCACATACAATGATTTTTTTAACCTGTGCATCATATGCTTTCTTAACTAATGCACGATAATCTATTAACTCTTGTCTTGATTTAAGCATTTTCCAATTCCTCCTTAAGTGTTTTAAGAAGTTCAGATGCTTTATCCGGTGTCATTTCCGGATAAACAACATCGTTTACTGTAAGTACGGGAGCAAGCCCGCATGCACCCAGGCAAGATACAGTTTCAAGAGTAAAGCTTAGGTCATCTGTTGTTTTCTTACTTTCAGATAATCCAAGTTCTGAACGAAGTCGCTCTAATATAGGAATAGAACGACGCACATGACAAGCTGTTCCATCACAGATTTTGATAACATATTTTCCCTTCGGTTCAAGAGAGAAGTTTTCATAAAAAGTAGCAACACTGTAAATACGAGCTTCACTCATATTAAGCTTTTCTGCAAGATACGGAAATACTTCTCTTGGAAGATAATGATAGTTTTCCTGAATTTCCTGAAGAATAGCTATAATTGCCTGCTGACTTTTTTCGTGAACGGAAAGGATTTTATCCACGATTGAATAATCAAAGTTGGCATTCATATTTTAATCTCCTTTAATTTATATAAATTATTTATTTTTAAGATAATCATCTATGGCACTTGCCGCAGTTTTACCTGCACCCATAGCTGAAATAACAGTTGCAGCACCTGTAACCGCGTCACCGCCTGCATATACAGCTTCTCTTGAAGTAAGACCGTCTTCATTAACGATTATACCGCCTCTGTTGTTAACTTCAAGACCTTTAGTTGTGCTCTTAATGAGCGGATTGGGAGAGGTACCGATAGACATAACAACTGCATCAACTTCCAAGAGAAATTCAGATCCTTCTACAGGAACAGGTCTTCTTCTGCCTTTTTCATCAGGCTCACCAAGTTCCATTTTAATACAGGTCATACCGGTAACAAAACCGTTTTTAGGATCTCTTGGATCTTCTTTGTTTTCATAACCGTGAATTTCAAGCGGATTGCATAGGAGACGGAAATCTATTCCCTCTTCCATAGCATGTTCAACTTCTTCTTTTCTTGCAGGAAGCTCGTCCATTGAACGTCTGTATACAATATAAACTTTTTCAGCACCAAGACGAAGAGCAGTTCTTGCAGCATCCATAGCAACATTACCGCCGCCTACTACTGCAACTTTACCGCCTTTCATAATAGGTGTGGTAGAATTATCAAGATAAGCTTTCATAAGATTGCTTCTAGTTAAAAATTCATTAGCTGAATATACACCTTTGTATGATTCACCGGGTATTCCCATAAAGTTAGGAAGACCTGCACCTGAACCTACAAACACAGCTTCATATCCCATATCAAACAATTCATCTATTGTAAGAGTTTTTCCAATAACAACATTAGGTTCAATATCAACACCCAATGCTTTTAATGTTTCAACTTCTTTAGCAACAATTTTCTTGGGGAGTCTGAATTCCGGTATTCCGTAAACCAAAACTCCGCCTGCTGTATGCAAAGCTTCGTATACAGTTACTTTGTATCCCTTTTTAGCAAGATCGCCCGCACAGGTAAGCCCGGAGGGACCGGAACCTACAACAGCAACTTTATGTCCGTTGGATTCGGGTTTAACAGGAGGCTCTTTAGAATTTTCGTTATGCCAGTCAGCAACAAATCTTTCAAGTCTTCCAATTCCTACAGGCTCAAATTTAACACCTAAAGTACATTTGCTTTCGCACTGTGTTTCCTGAGGACATACACGACCGCAAACAGCCGGAAGCGATGATGATTCTGATATCTTAAGATATGCATTTTCAAAATCGCCGTTTTTAATGCAAGTTATAAAATCTGGTATATTAATGTTTACAGGACATCCTGCAACACAGGGAGTATTTTTACAATTAAGACAACGCTGCGCTTCTGAAACAGCCATTTCTTCAGTATATCCCAAAGCTACTTCACTGAAATTGCGAGCACGCACTTCGGGTGCCTGAGTAGGCATTTCGTGTTTTTTAGGATTAATCGCCATTTTTCTTATCTCCTTTACATCTTTTTGAAGAGGTTGCAAGTTTCTTCGTAAGCGTGGCGTTCAAAATCAGAGTATGTTCTTCCTCTGGACATAGCTTCGTCGAAATCTACCTCATATCCGTTAAAATCAGGACCGTCTACACAAGCGAACTTAGTAACTTTTTTACCATCCTGATTAAGTGTAAGTCTGCAACCGCCACACATACCTGTACCATCTATCATAATAGGATTCATTGAAACCGTAACAGGTATATCATAAGGTTTAGCAGTTAAAACAACAAATTTCATCATAATAAGAGGCCCTATGGTAATAATCATATCGAATTTTTCACCTTCGTCGAGCATTTCTTTCAAGGGAACAGTAACATTACCATGTCTTCCGTATGAACCATCGTCTGTCATAAGCACAAGCTTATCGGAACAAGCTTTAAATTCATCTTCAAGAATAACAATATCTTTACTTCTGAAACCGATTATACTTGTAACTTCAGCACCAAGTCTATGAAATTCCTGTGCAACAGGCATCGCTATAGCACATCCTACACCGCCGCCTACAATACAAACTTTTTTAATTCCGTCTGTATGTGTTGCTTCGCCGAGAAAGTCG
>JAZOOC010000312.1:0-10547 GCA_045654825.1 Clostridia bacterium
TAAAATATCAAAAAGCACTGCACCACCGCCAACAAAAGGCTCGGCATACTTTGAAATAATCCCATTATCAAAGGGATAGTATTTTTCAATCTCCTTTAATAGTTGCCCTTTACCGCCTGCCCATTTTAGAAAAGGTTTGACGCATTTTTCATCAGTAGTATTATATCTTGTACTTCTTGCATCAATAGGCTTTTTTGCGTTTCTTGGTATAAGCCACATATTGCCTAACATTTGTGCATTAGCTATTCTGTTTTCAGAACAAAGAACTGCTACGCGTCTTTGGGATATACCCCATCTGTCAGCAGCTTCTCTTGCAGACATAACTTCCATATTTCTACACTCCCTGTCTATTATAAATAATATTATATTCCAAAGCTCGAATAAAAGCAATACCAAAATTTAAATATAATAAAATTTATAAAACCTATTGACAATTCAAAAAAGGCGTGCTATATTAACTGTACTAATACGCGTAATACAGAGGAGGCGAAAATATGCTAAAGCTGGACTATAAAGACAGCAGAAGTCTGCATGAGCAGATAAGCGACGGAATAAAAGAGCTTATAATTAACGGCGGACTTTGTGAAAACGAACAGCTTCCGTCGGTAAGAGAGCTTTCTGTTATTCTTACCGTAAATCCCAACACGGTGCAAAAAGCATATAAACAGCTTGAGCTTACGGGATTTATCTACAGCATAAAGGGAAAAGGAAATTTTGTTTCTTCAGGTATTGATTTTAAAGACGAAAACAGAATAAATTCACTTTATGAGCAATTAAAGTCAATAGTAAAAGAACTCAATTTTCTTGGCGAAAAAAGTGATGAAATAGAAAACTTCGTAAAGGAGGAGCTTAAATGATTAAGGTAAAAGATGCAGTAAAGCATTATGATGATTTCAATGTTTTAAAATCCATGAGTCTTAATGTTAAAAAAGGCACAATATACGGTCTTGTAGGACCTAACGGTGCGGGAAAAACAACCATTTTAAACCATATAAACGGTGTTATGCAGCTGGAATCAGGCAGTATAACAATAAACGGAAAGGATATTTACGAAAACGAAAAAGCAAAACAAAAAGTGCTTTCGATAGCTGACGACTGGTTTTATTTTTCAACCTACTCAATTAAGCAGATGGCGAAGTTTTACAAGGATATATATAACGACTTTAATGTTGCAAGATATGAAAATCTCAAAAGCATTTTCAATATCAACGAAAAAAAGCAGATAAGAAAGCTTTCAAAAGGGCAGAAAAAACAGGTTGCTTTCTGGCTTTCTCTTTCAGCTATGCCCGATGTTCTTATTTTAGATGAGCCTTTAGACGGACTTGACCCTGTTATGAGAAAACAGGTTTTAAATCTTGTTATTTCAGATGTTGCGGAAAGAGAGCTTACCGTTTTGGTTTCTTCTCACAATCTCCGTGAGCTTGAAGACATTTGCGACTGGGTGGGAATAATCCACGAGGGAAAATTAATTATAGAAAAACCCCTTGATGATATAAAAGGCGGAGTTTGTAAATTCCAGCTTTCCTTTAAAGAAGACAAAGAAGAATTTTTAAATAATTTAGACGGACTTCTTAACATAACAAAAACAGGCTCGATTTACAATGTTATTTTAAAAGGAGACAATGATCAAAACGAAAAATTAATTAAAGAACAGAATCCTGTTATTATGGAAAGAATAGGACTCACTCTTGAAGAAGTATTTATATATGAGTTGGGAGGTTTGGGCTATGACTTCAAAAACATCATTTTTTAACAAAGGGATATACAAATCAACCGTAAAAAGATTTATGTGGGGCTCTGTTTTATATTTTGTGATACTTTTTATATCAACGGTTTTAAGTATATTTTTAAGAGTTTCGGAAAGAACTGTCGGAATACTGCCCGAACCTGATTATTATATTAACCATCCGTTAATTCTTAATTCGGGATATATGACAATACCTATCCTACTTGCTATTGTTGTTCCTACAATCTGTGCAGTTATGATTTTCAGATTTATACACGCAAAAAAGCAGACGGTATTTATCCACAGTCTGCCTGTTTCGAGAAAAGCAAACTACATATCCTCTGTTCTCGGCGGACTCACACTAATGGCGGCGCCCGTAATTTTAAACGGTATAATTCTCATGCTGACTTCTGTTTGCGGATACAGTGATTATTTTACTGTTTCAAACTGTTTAACATGGCTTGGACTTAATCTTCTCGGAATATTCTTAATATTTTCCTGTGCAGTATTTTCTGCCACTCTTACAGGAAACAGCTTTGCAATGATAGTAATCAACATTTTAATTCATTCAGCACTTTTTATAATTGCATTATGTGTAACAGCACTTGCAGAAGTTTTCCTGTTCGGATTTTCAGGAAACAATACCGTATTCGACAGCCTTTCCAACAATAATTTTGTTGTTATGGTTTACGGATTTATATCCAATGCTTTCCGCGAAAAATTAACTTTAATGAAAATAGTTGAATTTATTTTATGTGCGATTTTCTTATATATTGCATCTTATTTTCTATACAAAAAAAGAAAACCCGAAACAGCATCTGATGTTGCAGGCTTCAAGGCTTTAAACGGAATATTCAAATATTTTACAACCTTTATTATAACTCTTATCGGTTTTGCCATATTCTCGGTATATATTAAAGACAATCCTGCAGTATTTATAATTGCAGTTGTGATTATAAGTATCATAGCTTATGCGGTTATCGAAATGGTTCTCAAAAAAACATTCAATATATTGCCGTCGGCAAAGGGGTATATTGTATTCGCCGTATTATTCACAGTAGTGGTGCTTGTATTCTCTCATACAAACTTTTTCGGTTTTGAAACAAGAATTCCCGATAAGTCGCAGATAGATGAAGTGTCAATTTATGAATATTACTATACAGACAGCGAGCCTTATACTTCAAACAGCGAAATTATCGACCTTGTTTTAAAAACACATAGCGAGCTTACAAAAAACATACCTATAACAGCAAAAGAGAATTATTCTATATTAAACACAAGAATACATATTAAATATAAGCTTAAAAACGGCAGTGTCATCGACAGAGTTTATCCTATAAGCACATACAAATGCAATAAAATTATGAATGAAGCTTTCAGTCATGCAGAATACTTGAAAAAATGCGAAAATGTATTTGTAGATGACAGCCTGATTATAAATATGTATGTTGACCAAAAGCCTGTCGGTAGTGAATTTCTTGAAATTTTAAGAAATGATGTTCTTTCCTTAAGCTATGAAGAGCTTCACGCACATGGCTATGATAAAGAAAGTTATCCATACGAATTCAGAATAGAAAGAAAAGCATATTCAATAAACACTATGGGCGGAGAAACAACCGAATATATCCGCCATCAGTATTTCAGCATAAGTAAAAAATGTGTTAATGCTATAAAGTGGATAGAAGAAAATCTTAATAACCAATAAATATAAGGGGGCTGTAAAAAAATCCAGAACGCAAGAAAAGCGTTGCTCCGGCTCAGTTTGTTCGTTCTGAAGCATTTTTTCCTATCCCCTCTAAAATGGGATGTAAAAAAACACGAGTTTTTTTACATCCCCCTCTTTTTCTATTTTGCTATTATTATCCTTACTCTTCCGCCCTTTTCAGGAGCTTTATCGTAATAAGCGGTAATGGTATATTTATCTGACGAGGTTATTTCATCAATTGTTGTAAGCATATATTCTGTTCCGGTATAACGATATATGCTTACTTTATCGCTCACACGATATTCATCGCCCGATTTTGTTATAACAGCAGAATCGGTAACTGATATTATACCTCCCTTGACTGCCTGAAGAGGAGTCATACTTATAATAGTATTTCCGTTCATATCAAATCTTGCGGGAGTTGCAGATGTTATTGAAAATCCGGATTTGATATTTCCTGTTACGCCGTCAACAATATATGTTCCTCCGCTTTCCATTTTGTTATTAATAACAATGCCGTAAGCATAGGTATCGCCTGTAACATTTCTAAGAATAAGCTCTTCTATTTCCCCGTTGGAATTTTCATCCGCATAAAGTATTTGGGATTTGGATATTGTAATTCCGTTGAGTCTTGCGGGATATATCTGAACATAGGAACCACCGCTTTGGGAAGAGTCTGATTTAACTTCAATAATGCGAACATCCGATGCAACCTTTTTAGTTCCGAGCCTCATACTGCTCAAATCGAATTTTCCGCTATATGAATAACTTTCGTTAATCTGGGAAAGAGATGCGTATGAATCCTTAAAGGTAACCCTCACTATCTTCGATTTCAAAGAGCTGTAGTTGGTTTTGGTTGTATATTCATATGAATATCCGTCCGGAGTTGCAACCTCTACATAATATGAGGTATAGCTTGAGCCTGAAGCATTCTGGTATGTACCTTTGCCGGCGGATATAACATAACCGTATACTGATTCTGCGCCGGGAGAAATAACATCGGCAATTTCTCCGTTTCTGCCGAGAAGCAGAGTAACAGTAGAGCCGTAGGAAAAGCTTCCGCCTGCTGAAAGCTTGGTAAAGGCGGCAGAGGATTCTATATCATACGATTTTCCCGAAAGAGTAACCGATGTGGGAAATTCGTTGTTGGGATAAGCCGCTTCGTAAATTCCTGTTTTCTTATCCGAATATACCCATACTGTATTTAAGGCATTTGAATAATAAAGAATATCATTTACCGAAATATCCGATGCAGATACTTTTACACCGTTTTTAAGAATTGAAGCATCGCTTTTTATTCCGTAAGCTGTGTATATTGAAGAATTTCTTACAGTATAAGGTCCGTTAAGTCCCTGACTGTCAACCGATACATATCTTATTTCTCCTGCAGAATCCCTTACCACCGAAACTATATCTCCTGCAGATGCTTTTGACGCAAGTGCACTGAAGGTAGTTTTCGAAGAATCATAATAAGCAGTAGCCGAAGCAGGAATATCAAGAGCCTTGTTAATTCCGTCAGCAGTAACTATAAGACTATTTCCAAGAACAGCGCTTACAGCATAAACCTCGGAGGAATTATCGTCAAAGGCGAGAACCTCGTTAAGATTTGCAAGAAGATAGGAAATATAGCCGTTTTCGTTGGTAACAACGGTTATTTTATCGCCCGCATCAATTTTCGACACCATGTTAGACAAAGAAGATTCCGACTGCTTTTCATATACAGTTGTATTACTCTGTGCATTCAAAAGTCTTGCGGTTCCACCATCAGAAATCCATATATCCTCACCTCTTACAGAGTCAACGGTATAAGATGCAATCCCCTGCTTTGAAGGGAAAAATCCCGCTATTTCATTATTGGCGGTTTTTAAAACAATATCCCCTGTTCTTCCCACATTGGAAAAATCAAAGTTGTCACTCACCTTAAACATACCCGCAGAAGTATATACTTTATCAGGATTTATGGTTGTATCTTCTTTGGAAGAGGCTATAATAACCGCATCCTCAATAAGCTTACATCCAATCTTTGAAAAATACTGACTGCCGTCTTTAGTATTCAGATTAAGCATATTATATATAAGCGCAACCGCATCGTATCTTTGAAGCTCCTGTCCTATACCCTTGGTTACATCATCGGTAAGTCCGATATTTGCGGCAATACCCATCTGTCCGTAAGGCCATTCATTTCCAAAATCCTCATTTGTATATCCGAGAAGCTTCAAAAGTATTGTAACTGCTTCCTCTGTTTTTACATATCCTTCAGGACGGAAAGTGGAATCGGGATAACCCGAAATAACCTTATTTGCAGTTGCAACCTTTATATATCCTGCAGCCCAGTGAGTATATTTAACATCCGAATAAGGAGAAGTATTGGTCATCTTAGGAACAGTATTCTTATATACAGACGCAGTTATTGCGAGCTTTGTAAACTGCGCTCTTGTAAGCATCCCTTCAAAATTATACCCTGTTCCGTCTCCCTGAAATATTTCAAGACTGTTTAACACAGCTGCCATTTCATCATAGGTATAATCTCCTGCCAGAGAAGGTATTGAAGGCAGAATTAATATTAAAATCAAAATGAGATAAATAAATTTCTTCATAATTTCAACTCCGTTAATCATGTCTTAATGCCTCAATAGGATTAAGCTTTGCCGCTTTATTTGCAGGCAGATACCCGAAAGCAATTCCTATAACGGCGGAAACCGAGAACGCAATTATTATTGCAGCCAATGATATAACAGCCGACATATTCATAAGCTTTGATACCACAAACGAGGCTATAATTCCCAGTATAATTCCCAGTATTCCGCCAATTGCACTGGTGGTTGCTGCCTCCACCACAAACTGGCTCATAATATCCCGCCGTTTTGCGCCGAGAGATTTTCGTATTCCTATTTCCCTTGTTCTTTCAGTTACCGATACAAGCATTATATTCATAATTCCTATACCGCCTACAAGAAGAGAAATACCTGCAACGCCAACGAGAATCATCGTCATTTTTGAAGTAAGATCATTAATAGTGTCTATCATTTCTTCCTGCGAAGAAATAGAATATAAATTCTCATTTGCAAAAACCTTATAGAGCTTTGCGTCTATAATATTTATTGCCATGTCGATATGCTCTTCATCTATCGCGCTGAAATAATAAGTGTTAATTCTGGCAAACCGTGATGCTGTTGTATAAGGAATATATATACAGTTATCCTGAGAAGTTTCGCTGCTGTCTCCTTTTTGCTCAAGCACGCCAACAACCCGATAAACCGCATTATTTATTTTCAAATCCCTGCCTATCGGGGATGTTCCTCCGAAAAGCTCTTTGACTATATATGTTCCGATAACACATACCTTTTGCTTTCTTTCAACATCTATATATTCAAGAAATCTTCCCGCAGTTACATTCAAATTTCGTATTTCAGCAAAATTTTCGCTTACTCCGGTAACCGATGTAGTAATATTATCGCTTCCGTTTTTTATAGTCTGGGATGAGCTGACCGAGGGTGAACAAGCCCGGATAATCCCGGGGTTATCCTCTGCCAGCTTTAGCATATCATCCGCACTGACATTTCTTGAACTTCCTCTTCCCGTAATATTAACCGTAAGAAGATTAGTGCCCATAGATTCAAAGGTAGATACAATTTCGCTTGTCATTCCGTTTACCATACTTACAAGTATAATAACTGCGGCTATACCGATTATTATTCCGAGCATGGTAAGAAAGGAACGCATTTTGCTTGCGGCAAGGCTTTTTATTGCAAGTATAAATGATTGTTTATAATTCATTTTCCGTCACCTCGTCCGAAATAATCTGTCCGTCCTGAATACGGATAACGCGATTACATTGAGCCGCTATGCCGTTATCATGTGTGATTATTATAACCGTGTTGCCCTCCCGGTTGAGAGTTTTTAAAAACTCAAGAACTTCAGTTCCCGTACGGGAATCAAGCGCACCCGTAGGCTCATTGGCAAGAATAATCGAGGGGTTTCCCGCAAGTGCTCTTGCGATTGAAACTCTCTGTTGCTGTCCGCCCGACAGCTGTGAGGGAAAATGTTTTTCTCTCCCTTTAAGTCCTACCTTTTCAAGTGCGGCAAAAGCAGCAGCTTCTCTCTCTTCCTTTTTTATACCCTTGTATACAAGAGGAAGCTCAACATTTTCCAGAATATTCAATTTGGGAATAAGGTTATATTGCTGAAATATAAATCCGAGAGTTTTATTTCTTATTTCTGCAAGCTCATCCTCGTCAAGACCCGATACATCCTTACCCATAAGAAAATATTTTCCCGAGGTCGGAACATCAAGACATCCGATTATATTCATCGCCGTAGATTTTCCCGAACCCGACTGACCTACAATAGCAGTAAGTTCTCCTTTTTCTATAGTAAGATCTATTCCGTCAAGAGCATGGATTTTTTCATCACCGCTCTGATAGATTTTATAAATTTTTTCAAGCTTTATGAGGGTATTGTTTTCCATTTATCTCATACCTCCGCTTGGCATTCCGCCACCGCCGGGTCTCATACCGCCTGACATTCCGCCGGACATTCCACCTGACATTCCGCCGGGTCGCATACCACCCGACATTCCGCCGGACATTCCACCGGGTCTCATACCACCCGACATTCCGCCCATGCCGCCCATTGCTCCCATACCGCCCATCATATTGGTAGTGGATGCAGAACGCACATAAACAATATCGCCCTCTTTAAGACCCTCACTTATTTCTATAAAGTCGTCATTATTCACTCCTGTTTTTACAGTTGCTTCATAAAATCCGTCAGGAACAATATTCATCATTCTTTCATCTTTTTTCTTGGTTGCAGGTGCTTTGCCCTGAACATAGCATACATTTCCTCTCATAACAGCTGATGCAGGCACCATAAGAACATTGGTTTTTTCTTCAATTATAATATCTGCATTTACATTCATTCCCGGTATAAGCTCGCCGGGATCGTCAAGTGATATTTCAACAGGATATGTTGTAACTCCGTTTGCGGTAGAGCCGTTAATACTCACCTTTGTAACCGTTCCGGTAAAAATCCCGTTTACTGCATCCGCAGTTATATTTGCTTTCTGTCCGGTTTTTATTTTATTAATATCAAGCTCGTCAACACTTAATGTGAAAACAATTGTGGAAAGGTCTGCTATATAACAGAGAGTAGATGCTCCGGATGTGTTATCAAGTGTATCTCCGGCTTTAACATTTTTATAAATAACAGTACCGTTTATCGGAGCTTTAATTGTATAATCTTCAAGCTTTTTATATGTATTTTCCAGCGAAAGCTCGGCGTCTCTTAAGCTGATGGAAGAATTTTTAAGATTTTCAGAAATATTTTCGCTTGAAATGGTAAGTATTGTTGAATTAAGATAAACCTTATCGCCGATATTGTTATATATTTTCGTAATATCTCCCGCAACCTCTGCAGTTACGGTTTTCTGTCCGTTACAGGAAAATGTTCCCGAGCTGTTGCAGGCAACATCCCCTATAATAGCAGTTGCTGTATCTCCGTCTTTTATTCCGCCGGGATTTGAAACTTTAATATCAATGTATTTTATGCTTGCATTATGCTCATTTGATATAACGCCCGTAGAAACTCGTGTTACAGTTCCGTATGTGCTGTAAAATGAGTTGTCAAGAATTACATTTGCAGTCATACCGGTTATTATACCGTCTGTATCAACAGCATTGAATGGAACTGTGAGTATCATTTCGGAATTATCAAGAATATCACAGATTTTTGTACCATTTGAAACGCTCTGTCCTTCATTTACATACATATTGGTTATAACTCCCGAAATAGGAGCTTTCACAGTAAGCTTTGAGGAATCCTTAAGAGTTGTATTATATGAATTTCTTGTTTTTTCCATAGAAAGCTCTGCGCGTTCAATGGTATTTTGCATTTCGGTTGTATCAATGGTATATAAAATCTGGTCCTCTGTTACCTTATCGCCCTCATTGAAATCACTTGTTAAAACATCTCCGCTTACAGTTGCTTTAAGCTCATAGCTTTCAATCGCTTCCAAAGTTCCCGACCCAGAAACCGTAACACGAATGTCGCCTCTTGTTACCGTAGCTGTATTTATAACAACTTTCGCTTTTTTCCCTCTGCCTGTAAGGGTAACAAGAAGAGCAATTACAAGTATAACTGCAATTGCAGAAAATATTAATTTTTTTCTTGTTTTCTTATCTTTCAGATTAATATTTTTAAGGCTTTTAATATCGAAATTCTTTATACTGCTTATTATTCTTTTTGCAGCTTCTCTTACTTTTTCAGTTAACTTCATATACACAACACCTCTCATAATAGAATATTATATTTAATTCTATAAAATAAAAGTTAAAACAAAGTTAAGTAAATTTTAAAATTTTTTGAACATTATTCCGGTTATTCTTCTGCAGTTTAAATAATTTTTACTCCTAACTCCTAATTAAATAAAAAAAGCTCCTAAACATAAAATGTTTAAGAGAATGATTGAATTAAAATAAGCAGTTCTATTTTAAGCATAGTCGCAAAACTACAAATTCTACTGCCTTAACAATATAAGTAATTGTGCTCACAGCACTTTAGTCGGGATAAGAAAGTATATCAGCTAAATTTTGAACTATCGTTCAAAGCTAAATTATTCAACTCCGTTTCATCGCTAAATAACTCCTTTGGAGCAGCTAAATTAAATTCGCATTTTAGCTGACCTTAAGGTCAATTTAGCTACATAGTAATTTAGCTGTCAAAGACAATTTAGCTCGCCGTTAGGCGAATTTAGCTTTTTATTCACTCTGTGAATAAAAAAACTCATAAGCTTATACTTTCCCGGGCGGTCTCCCACAAAGTTAATCGACCTTCAAGAGCTTAACATGGGAACAGGTGTACCCTCTTTAAAACAACTTCTTAATATAGTTTAAAATATTCGCCAAGGAACAATCCTCCCGTCACGCTTTGCGTGCCACCCTCCTTTGCACAAGGAGGGCTTCAAGGGTATAAAAAAACTCAGCAGCTATCTACTTTCCCGGGCGGTCTCCCACCAAGTATCATCGACGTTCAAGAGCTTAACTTCTGTGTTCGGTATGGGAACAGGTGTACCCTCTTGGCAATAACTACTGAGTATGGTTGAAAGTGTTTTACTCA
>JAZOOC010000313.1:0-4077 GCA_045654825.1 Clostridia bacterium
CAAAATACAAAAATCCTCTTGACAATCATAAAGGATTGATGTTAGTTTTTATACCTATGGTTTCTCTTGTGTCATTAGGTGCTTTGATGAAAGCGGCTATGTATAATTCAGAAATAAAATTATATATATTGATAGGAATGGCATGTATTGTCCTTGCAGATATAATGACATATTATTTCTTTATCATTATAAATCGTGAATATGAAAACACCATAAAATCAAAATTACTTGCACAGCAAAATGAAAATTTAAAAAATAAAATTGCGGATAATGAAGCTTTTGTTAATGAAATGAAAACTGTCCGCCATGATATAAAACATCAGCTTTTCACCATACTTAAATATATTGATGATGAAAAAGATGCAGAAGCAAAAGAATATATCGGGGTATTGACAAATAATTATTTACCGCATATACTCAGCTATATTGATACTGGCAATACAGTATTTGATTCTATTATAAACGCAAAAATTGCAGTCTGTAATCAAAAACATATTTTTATGGAAGTCAATATAAAAAATGGGACAGATTTGCATATTTCTCCGGCAGAAATAGCTGTGATGTTTGGGAATTTGTTGGATAATGCTATTGAAGCTGCATGGTTTACCGATGATAAAAGAATAACTGTGGATATACATACTAACGAAAATTATTTGATTATATCTGTTAAAAACAGCATTAAATCATCTGTTTTGCAAACAAATGAAGAACTTGTCACTTCCAAGAATGATAAGGAACTTCACGGAATAGGTATAAAGTCTGTAAAAAATATTGTAAACAAGTATAATGGAATGATACAGTTTTATGAAGAAGAAAATCAGTTTTGTTGTCATATTATGATTGCTATAAATGAATAAATTTAAAAATAATCCTCGCCGTAGGATTATTTTTTTTGCCAATTTTACCAAAATTGTGTTAGCTATCACATTATTTGTGTCAGCCGTCACAAGCTATGTAAATTTTGTAATATAAGTGCTATAATCAAATTATCAGAAAGGAGGAATAAATGAATAGGTTAGCAAGTGCTATTACGAATTATTATTGCAAGAAAAATATAATTGCAGAAGATAAGAAAGAAATATATTGCTATGGTTTTCAGCTTATAATGGCAGACATAATCAATTATACAATAATTATAGCATTGGGAATTATACTTAACAGAATAATAGACAGTATGGTGTTTTTAATAATCCTATGCGGTATAAGACAGTTTAGTGGCGGATTCCACGCAAAGACTTTTGCTGTATGTAGGTTATCATTGATTGCGACATATATATGTGTATTGTCTTTATCCTTTATTATTTCAAAAATAAATAATGTATATGTAGTTTTGATAAACGTTATATGCTTTATATTTATTTCTTATTTTGCACCGATTGAACATCCTAATAAGCCTATGACATCATTGCAGAAAAAAAGAAACAAATTAAAATCAATAATAACATCAAGTGTTGTATCTGTGGCATCAGTTATTTTAGTAGCTATGGATATGGCAGTAGGTGTTACTATATCAATAACATTATTAGCGGTGGCATTTTGGATGCTTGTCAGCTTACTAATGAGAAAGGGGGACACGAAAAATGTTTAATTGGATTAGCAATTTATTTGCAGGAGCTGCTTTAGATGCTGCAATATATTCAGCAGGATTAGCATCTACAGGCGGTATGCATCAGATGAAAGAGCCGAAAGGCTTGCAGAAATTAGCAGAAGAAAGCAAAAACTGCAAAAACAAATAAGTTGGTGATTAGTATGCAGGGATTTTTGTCAATGGGTATACCCATTGATGATATGTATACATATCATCAAAACAAGCACTAAGTGTAATATTGAAAAGGCATTAGTTTGATAAATATTTCACAAGTAGTTTGAAATGTGTGAATGTATTTATGAATTCCCCATATAGAACATATATAAAATGCAACTTAGCGAGGTTGTCGCACACAAAAAATAAGTATTTTCATTTTGTGAAATCGGGATTTTATAAATATTAACGCATATCAGCAATATGTATCAAAAATATAATATAACGATAACTATAAAAAGAGAGAAACCACCACTCAAACAGAATAAGGACTTTGCCAGAACTTAATGATTGAACGGCGGAATCTCGATAGATAATTATATACTTCTTTTGCACTTTTGTCAATCGAAAATATAGTTATCGAGTTAGTTTCGTTATAAAAAACGAAAGGAAAGATGTTTATGAAAAAGTTTAAGAAAGTTATTGCAATGTGTTTGGCAACAGTTATGGCATTGTCGGTTATGTGCGTTGGTGTTTCTGCTAAAGAAGTACATCAGCTTAAAAATGGTGTAACACTCACCACATACAGTGAAGGAGAAATTACTCCAAGAGCAAATTTGACAAGAACAGTAGATATGACCTTTAACACAACCATAGCACAATTCCCAAGCTCTACATTGGTAGGAAATAATTTATCTCTTGGCAGTCAGGAGTCATATTTGGAAATATATTTCACAACAAGCCCAATAGGCTCATGTTATTTTTCATTATATGATATGACTGCAGATGAATATATTACAGATGGAACCAATAATATGTATGGTCCGGTACATATGGCTGACATATATACGCTCAGTGGACTCACAGGTGGTCATAAATATCGTATTCGTATGGCAGGAGCAGGTTCTTCGTGTCGAATTGCCGGATCAATAACTTCATATTAATTTTAAATCTTTATCTTCGGTGGCGATATCACGGATGAAAACAGAATTTGCGAGGTGAAATAAATGATTAAGAAACTTTTTGCATTGTTGATGTTAGTATGCTTTACTGTTTCTATGGGCGTATATGCAAATGAGGCACCGGATAAGGAAGAGTTTTATTTTAAAACCGTATCACAGGTGCCGCATATGCGTAAAGTAGGACGTATTAAGCTTAAAGACAATCAAAACTCTATTACATTGGATTTCAAAGAGGTATCAAATTCTTGCAATAATTATTATATCAGCATATATAATGTAACAGATGAAGATGAGGGATATATTTTGAAGTGTGTTGGTCCGATAACAACAGATAAGTTCACATTTACAGGATTAAAGGGTGAAACAGAGTATAAAATTAGTCTTTCGGCAGCTATAAACCTTGAAGATGTGGATGGCTACATTTATGCACATTAAGGGAGGGGCAACTATGAAAAGAAGAATTATTTTGATATTATCAGCAATATTAGTTTTGACCTGCGTTAGTGCATATGCTTTTCCGTTCAAAGATGTTGCTGTTACAGATAGCAAGATTTATTCTGCGATTGAAGACTTACACAAATTAAACATAGTTGACGGATATGAAGATAATACTTTTAGAGCCCAAAACTTTGTTACTCGTGCTGAGATGTCGGAATTTTGCAGAAAGCTACTTCCGCCATATAAAAAGGGTGTTGATTCGTTTGATGTGCGTAAGCAATTTCACGATATGAACAGCCAACATTGGGCAGCGGACAGTATGGGTATTATGATTGATATGGGATTTATGCAAGGTTACGGAGATAACTCCATAAAGCCAGACGCAAATGTTACTCTAAGTGAAGCTGCGGCAATACTTTCAAGAATGCTTGGATATGAAGTAAAAGCAAGAGAACTTGGTGGATATCCTAATGGCTATCTTTCTGTTATGGATGAACTTGGAATAATAGATGATTTAAAAAATGTTAAGGCGGATGAATTCTTGACAAGAAGCATGGTTGCTAGGATACTGCAGAGGACATTGGATGCCCCAATGCTGATGATGACCGGATATGATTTGAATAACGGCGGAACATATGTGCAGGATGAAAACCACACATATAGAAATCTTTTAATAAATTATAAATAATAGTTGTTTTATCATAGAACGAGGTGTATCTCTGCTGATTAGTTCTGGTTCATCACATGCTGGTCATGTGATAACAGGAGCGTAAAAAACATATGCAGAGGAAGTTACATCTTCCTCTGCATATGTTAAAAAAGGGTGAAATTAAAAACGACTATTGAATAGGACAAAGTGTTATGGAAACGGAAATATCTAATATATGGGTTGTGTGGATTGACGAAACTAATAAGGTTATTTCTACAAAAGAGATT
>JAZOOC010000314.1:0-6258 GCA_045654825.1 Clostridia bacterium
GTTTACCCTCTTCAACAACAGTTAATTTTGCTCTTTCTTCTTCCATATTCGCTTTTAACGATTTTGGAACAAGCTGAACAAATAACACAACACCGAGAACACCGAAGATATAAGCTATTCCGTGACCAACAGAAACAAGACTTTCATATTCGGGAAGAACAGTATCTTTTGCCGCAGAGAATGCGGGTGTTGATGTAAGAGAGCCGGAAAGAAGTCCCACTATCATAGCGGTAAAGCCTTCTCTGTTTTCTATTGTTGAGCCGTATCCCACAACCTCGCCGAGATAGATACATAAAACAGCCGAAAGACCGCCTGCAATTATGATAACAAGTCCTAAAAATACATAGGATTTAAAATTCTTTTTCATATTGCTGAAAAATTTGGGTCCTGCAATAAATCCAACAGATGTAACAAAAAGTATCAGTCCGAAGTTTTCGATGATTTTAAGAGCCTTATCTGTATATTCGGGAAGCTGTGCTTCAAGTGGTGTGAAGAAAAAGCATCCGTATAACAATGCAACTATAAAAACACCTGCAGTACCTAAATTAACACCTTTAACTGTTATACGGCCTAATGAATAACCAACAGCCGCAATAACAAATAAACTGAACATTAAAAATGTAATACCGTTAACGGGAATTACACCGCCAAATAAAGTCATAATAATATTTCCTTTCATTTTTTTACAAAGCAGTTCAGGCGAAGGCAAATTTTGCCTCCGCCATTATTAAAATTTTATCTTTCGTGACGAGCATACTTAGGGAGAAGAAGAGGAGAAACAGAATCTGTTTCAATTCCTGCTTTTTCAAGCTCATCAGCATAGTCTTTAACATGTTTTAAGGATAATTCGCCGATAGTAACTGCTTTTGCCTTTTTAGCTGCAGCCTTACCTGCATTTCTTCCGAATACGATTATATCGAGAAGTGAGTTACCCATAAGACGGTTTCTTCCGTGAATTCCGCCAACCGCTTCACCTGCAACCAAAAGGTTGTCGATAGCTTTTGTGAAGCCTTCGCCACCGATTTCAAGACCACCGTTCTGATAGTGAAGTGTGGGATAAACCAAAATAGGCTGTTTTCTCATATCAATTCCGTAGTTAAGATACATTCTTAACATAGCGGGAATTCTTTTTTCAATTGTACCTTCTCCGTGAAGAATTTCAATCATCGGAGTATCAAGCCATACGCCCGAGCCTAAAGGTGTATCTACACCCTTGCCGTTCGCACATTCGCGAATGATTGCGGATGCGGAAACATCACGGGTTTCAAGAGGATGAGCATAAGCTTCACCGTCTTTATTTACGAGCATTGCTCCTAAAGAACGAACTTTTTCAGTAACAAGTGCACCGAAAATCTGTGAAGGGAATGCAACCCCTGTGGGATGATACTGAATTGTATCCTGATAAAGCAAGGGAGCGCCTGCACGGTAACCTAATATAAGACCGTCAGCAGTTGCACCGTAATGGTTGGATGTCGGGAAGTTCTGATAGTGAAGTCTTCCTGCACCACCTGTTGCGATAACTACAGTTTTAGCTTTAGCTATTAAATAATCTTCTGTTTCCATATTGAGTAAAACAGCACCTGCAACCTGACCTTTATCGTCTTTTATAAGCTCTACTGCTGATGTAAATTCAACAACAGGGATTTTACGGTTTATAACTTCGTCTCTTAAAGTACGCATGATTTCAGCGCCCGAATAGTCTTTACAAGCGTGCATTCTTTTTCTTGAAGTACCGCCGCCGTGAGTTGTAACCATTCTGCCGTCTTCTTCTTTATCGAACATAACGCCAAGCTCGTTGAGCCATTTTATAGCATCGGGAGCTTCCATAACAAGTCTTTTTAAAAGCTCGGGTCTTGCCGCAAAGTGACCGCCGCCGAAAGCATCAAGATAATGCTGAACGGGAGAATCGTTTTCTTTATCTGCAGCCTGGATACCGCCCTCTGCCATCATTGTATTTGCATCGCCGATACGAAGCTTTGTTACCATCATAACATTTGCGCCTGCTTCGTGAGCTTCGATTGCAGCAGAAGAACCTGCTCCGCCACCGCCTATTACTAAAACATCTACATCGTAATCAACTTTTGAAAGGTCGATTTTTTCATTTAATATACGGCTGTTTGAATGAAGAAGTCCGCCAAGCTCAAGGGGAACCTTTTCTCCTTTGTTGGGGCCGATTTTAATTTCGGTAAAACCTTCTTTACGATAGTCGGGATGATAAGCTTTAAGAAGGGTATCTTTTTCTTCAGCAGTCATTCTTCTGGGTTCTGTTTTCATTCTTTCCGCTCTGGTAGCTTCTACCTTTTTTACGGATTCAAGCATTTCAGGTGTAAACATCAAATATCCCTCCTTATTTCTCTATATCTCTTGTATTATATAATTCTTTCATTTCGGTAATGGGCTTCTGCATTATCTTTTCGATAAGTTCATCGTAAGCGCCTGAATTGATTTCTTCAACTCTGTTAGTAAGATGCTCAGATTCGGGAGCAATATACTTACCTGTTATTCTTCTTGCAAGAAGTCCTACCATAGGATGAGATATTCCTGCGGGACATCTGACGCTACAGCATCCGCAGCTTACACAGTCGAAGGATTCTTCTGCACATTTTTCAAGTTCGCCTCTCTGTGCGTATGCGATATACTGCATAACATTGAGATCCTGAGTACAAGCTTTTGTGCAGGCATTACATCCGATACAGCTGTATATTTCGGGATAAAGCTCCATCATAAGCTGACTGTTTACTTTGATATCGTTGATATCGTAAGTTCTTTTGTCTGTCGGGAAGAATGGAATGCTTGCAACATACATTCCTTCCTGAACCTGTGTCTGACAAGCAAGACAGGTTTTAAGCTCGTTACTTCCCTTTATTCTGTATATTGTTGCACAGGCACCGCAGAAACCGTGACGGCATCCGCATCCTCTTTTAAGAGTATAGCCTGCATATTCCATAGCGGTCATAATTGTTAATTCAGCGGGAACGCTGTATTTTTTTCCGAAGAAAAACACATTAACCATATTTTCCATTGCTCTGTACCTCCTTAATATTCGTTGGGTAATTCGTCGATTTCGTCGAAGCGGAAAACCGGCCCGTCTTTACATACATATTTGGAACCGATATTACATCTTCCGCATTTTCCCACTCCGCATTTCATACGAAGTTCAAGTGTTGTATAAACCTGTTCTCTGGTGAAGCCAAGCTCCTGAAGTCCTGCCAGAACGAATTTAATCATAATGGGAGGTCCGCATACCAGAGCAACCTTGTTGGTATCGAAAGCCAATTCCTTAAGATAGGAGGGAACAAAACCTACATGACCGTCCCAGCCTTCCTGTTCTCTGTCGATTGTGAGATAAACATTAACGCCTTCAGTTTTCATCCATACTTCCTGAATTTCCTTTAACTGAACAAGGTCATCGGCAGAACGGGAACCATATAAAATATCTACTGTGCCGTAGTTTTCACGGTTATCAAGCACATAATTTATAACCGAACGCAAGGGCGCAAGACCGATACCGCCGGCGATAAAGAGAAGATTTTTTCCCTTTAATTCTGTTTCTACCGGGAAGTTGTTTCCGTAAGGTCCGCGAACGGTTATTTCGTCGCCAACCTGAAGTGAATGAAGATGCTCGGTTAACATACCGCATCTTTTAATACTGAATTCCTGGAATTCTTTATTTGTAGGAGAAGATGTGATAGAAAACATACCTTCGCTTACACCGGGAACACAAACCATCGCACACTGACCGGGCATATGCTCGAAAAGCTTTCCGCCTTCGGGTGCATTAACACGGAATGTTTTTACATCCGGAGTTTCTTCTCTTATATCGGTAATAACACCAACCATTGGTATTAAAGTATCTTCTCTGTAGTTTTCGTGGCAATTACATTCACACATTCTTCTCACCTCCGTTATTTTCAAATGCTTTTATAACTTTTACTATATTGAGTGCAGCGGGGCATTTTTCAACACATCTGCCGCAACCTACACATGAATACATTCCGTCGTTGTTTGCGGGGAAATATACAAGCTTGTGCATAAATCTCTGACGGAATCTCTGCATCTGACTTGTACGGTTGTTTCCGTGTGCCATCATTGTGAAATCAGAATACATACATGAATCCCAGCAACGATAACGCTTAACGCCGTGACCTGTATCATAGTCCTTTATATCATAACACTGACAGGTGGGACATACAAAAGTACAGGTTCCGCACGCAAGACAGGGTTTGTATAATTCTTCCCATAAAGAAGAATCAAATTTTTCGGAAAGAACATCACCGTTCCAGCCGTCTAACGACAGATTTGAATACGGAAGTTTTTCGATAATTTTTGTTATATTTTCTTTTAATTCGTCAACTTCTTTTGTATCTGAAGCTTCAGTTAAAAGAGATTTTACTTTATCTGTAAGCTTTTCTCCCTTTTCTGTATAAGCTTTCCAGTAAAGACTGTCGCCGCACATCCAAACCGCTACATCAGCTTTAGGGTCTGCCGCATCTATACCGAATACTTTACAGAAGCAGGATTCGGAAGGCTCGTTACAAGCAAGTGAAACGATTGTTCCGTGAGCTCTTCTTGCTGCATAGAAAGTATCAACCGGCTCGGATAAGAATACTTTATCAAGAACCTCAACACCCTTAACATCGCAGGCTTTCATACCGAAAATTACAAATTCTTCGTCTATAAGCTCTTCGGGTTTTATTGTTAATTTCTTACCGTCTTTAACAACAGTATAAAGGTTTTCGCTCTGAGGGAAGAAAGCATCTTTTGGAGATTTTACGGTTTTTAAGGTTTCAAGAGAAACCTCTGCATCCTCACTCCATGCTCCGAAATTTACCTGTCCCGCAGTTTTAACGGGAAGATAAAGCTCGTTTGTTTCTTTTATAAGACGGAATAATTCCGGAAGTTTATCTAATGATATTTTATACATAAATTATCCCCTCTCTCCTACTATACTGGGCTCTGCATCTTCTGTTGTAAATGCTGTGAGCGGTCCTTTTGTTTCAGCATCCTCGCCCGCCTGAAATTCGCCGTATAATTCGTCTATATCTTTTATAAACTTACGGTTGAACAGGTGGAGGGGTATTCCCTGAGGACAAACTCTCGAACATTCTCCGCAGTCGGTACATCTTCCTGCAACATGGAATGCACGGATAATGTGGAACATTTTTTCTTCAAAGGAGTCGGTATTCGCTTTCTGCGCACTGTCGAATTTAGTGCTGTCGAAAACGCATTTTCTGCAGCTGCATGCGGGACATACATTTCTGCAGGCATTACAACGGATACATTTGCTTAACTCATTGCGGAAAAATTCAAATTTTTCTTCGGGAGACATTTTCTCGATTTTTTCAATCTCTGCAAATCTTTCTGCATCCTTTGTATCTTTTGACTCACCTATTATTTCATCGTATATTTTATGCTCTTTTCCTTTACATACATGACATCTTTCCAAAAGCGCCTTGCTGTATTTTAAGATTTTATCTCCGTAGATGGTTTTGATTTCAAGAGTTTCGCAATCGTCGGTCATTTCAGCACCTTTGATTTCTTCAATACCCTTAATGTTTTCAGCTTTGATTTTTTCAATATCAAGCTTACCTTTACAGCCTACGCCGATAATATATGCTTTTTCACGGTCTACTCTGTGTTCTTTAATAAGCTGATTGAAGCTGTAAGTGTCGCAAGGCTTTAAGAAAACGAGTGTTTTCCCGTCAAGCTTTGAAGCTTCTATCATATATTTGCTTAAGTTAGCTCCGCAAAAACCGTTATAAACAAAATCTTTTAAAGACTCTTCTGTTTCAAAGTAAGCGGGTTCGGGATTATAGGGTAAATCTCCCGCTTTCCATCCGAGAACACGAACAACTGTTCCATCACTTAAAAGCTCTTTTGCGCGGGTTATTAATTCCTGCATCTTAAATCCCCCAATCTTACATTTTTACCGAGTGAACGGATTTTTTCAACAAATTCGTTCATTGTCTGAGAGAATTTAACACCTTCAGCAGCAGATACCCATTCAACACGGGTTCTTCCCTGCTCAACGCCGATATAATCAAGCATTGAGAATAAGAGAGTCATTCTTCTTCTTGCATAGTAGTTACCTGTGCTGTAATGACAGTCGCCGGGGTGACATCCGCAAAGGATAACACCGTCTGCACCTTTTTCAAAGGCACGGAGTATAAACATGGGGTTTACACGGCAGGAACAGGGAACTCTTATAATTTTAACATCTGCGGGGTAGCTTAAACGGCTGCTGCCTGCAAGGTCTGC
>JAZOOC010000315.1:0-4921 GCA_045654825.1 Clostridia bacterium
TATTATTTGTAATAAAAATATTCTTAACGATGCAATAAGTTCCGTATCAAAAGCGGTTTCTACACATTCTAATTTTCCTATTCTTGAAGGTATTCTTGTAAAAGCAGATATTGAAGGTATAATTACCTTTGTTTCAAATGATATGGAAATGGGAATCGAAGCAAAAATAGAAGGTCGTGTTATTAAACCCGGTCAGACTGTTCTTAATGCAAGAATGCTTGGAAATATTATAAAAAACCTTCCTTCGGAGGAAGTATATATAGAAACAAACGAAATTAATTTCTGCACAATCAAAAGCGGAAATGCAAAATTTGAAATTATGGGATTAAATCCTGCAGATTTCCCTGAACTTCCCCTTGTTGATAAAGAATATTCAATAAAGGTTAAAAGTAATTCTTTGAAAGAAATGATTTCAAAGACAATTTTCTGTACATCTCTCAGTGATAACAAGCCTGTTTTGAAGGGATGTCTTATTGATATAAAAGATGATATTATTAAAATGGTTGCAACAGACAGTTTTAAACTTGCAATAAGAACCTATCATCTTGATGCAGCGTATGAGAGCAAAAGATTTATAGTTCCCGCTAAAACCTTGGGTGAAGTAAATAAAATTATAAAAGACGGCGAAGATATTGTAGAAATTAACTGTACTTCTAAAAATGCTGTTTTTACATTTGAAAATTATAAGATTGTTACCCGCCTTATTGAAGGTGAATATTTAAAATATGAAAGTGCAGTTTATCAGGATGGAGAAATTGAACTGATTTGTCCTTTAGGAGAACTGTTTGACAGTGTTTATCGTGCATCTCTTATCATAAACGGAAATTCAAATGATGCACCTGTAAAACTTAAGATCATGGATAATAACATTAATGTATCATGCGAAACTATTATAGGAAATGTGGATGATAATATAAGTGTTGCCACCGGTGATGCAAATCTTGAGATAGGATTCTTTAATGAATTTCTGCTTGATGTTTTAAGAGCTTGTGATGACGAAACTGTAAAAATTAACTTTAAAAAGAACATAAATCCCATGATTATAAGACCTTTAGAGGGAGATAAGTATTTATATCTTCTTCTTCCCAGAAAGCTTAAATAATGATTGTTAAAGATATAAATTTAAAGAATTTCAGAAATTACGAAAATGAAAAATTTGAATTTCATGATAAATTAAATATAATCTACGGCAATAATGCTCAAGGGAAGACAAATATTCTTGAAGGTATTTATATGTTTTCTTTAGGAAAATCCAACAGAGCATCCAAAGACTTTGAAATGATAAAATTCGGTGAAGATTATGCAGAAATTTCTATGAATTTTATTTCTAAAGGAAAAGAAAAATTTGGAGAAATAAAACTTGAAAAATCTAAAAAGAAGAAAATATTTATTAATGAAATTCCCGTTTCAAAAAACAGCGAACTTGTTGGAAGATTCAACGTGGTGTTTTTTGGGCCGGAATATTTAAGTCTTATCAGAGAGGGTCCTAAAAAACGCCGTAAGAATATTGATGTTATGATAAGTCAGCTCAAGCCAGGATATGTTGCGGCTCTTTCGGATTTTAAAAGATTGATAGAACAAAAAAATAATCTTTTAAAGGAAGATAGGATAGATAAAGTTCTTCTTGATGTTATAAACGAAAAGATAATAGATTTATCTGCTTATATAATAAAAATAAGATATGAGTATATAAAAAAAATAGAAAAAATTGCTCAAAAAATTCAACTTGATATATCTGACGGAAAAGAAAAACTTGAAATGAGCTATGTTTCATGTAATATGAACATTGATGAAAAAATAGTTAATAATATTAAAAATATATTGCTTGATAAATCAAAAGATATGTTTGAAAGGGAGTTAAGATACAGAGAAAGTATTTTGGGTCCTCACCGTGATGATATAGAATTTAAAATAAATGAAAAAGATTTAAAATTGTTTGGATCTCAGGGTCAGCAAAAAACTGCTGTTCTTGTTCAAAAAATTGCAGAAGTTGAGCTTTTTTATGAAGAAATAGGGGAATATCCCGTTCTTTTACTTGATGATATAATGAGTGAACTTGACAGTATTCGTCAAGATTATGTAATTAATAAACTTCATAATATGCAGATTTTTATTACTTGCACTGACAGAGAAAAATTTATAAATATGGAATCAGGCAAATTTTTTAAAATTGAAAAAGGAAGTATGAAAGAATGTACTTGCATTTAGGTAGCGATACAGTTGTAAATACAAAAAATATAATTTCAATACTTGATCTTGAAAGCACTTCAATATCAAAATATTCAAAAGAGTTTTTAAAGATTGTTGAAGAAGAGGGTTTTGTAAGAAATGTTTCTGAAGAAATACCCAAATCCTTTGTTGTTTGCGAAGAAAACGGACAGTCGGTTATATATATAACCAACATTTCCACTAAAGCATTGGCTGGAAGAATAAAAAATACAAAGAAATTTAATGTTAGTTTTTAAAATACCAAAAAACTACTCAATTTAATTGAGAAAGAAAGGTAAAGGTTTAAGATTATGGCAGAAAGTATCACAAATGTACCTGTTGAAAATTCTTATGACGAAAGTAATATTCAGGTTTTAGAGGGACTTGAGGCGGTAAGAAAGAGGCCCGGTATGTATATTGGGTCAACAACTTCGCGCGGTCTTCATCACCTTGTGTATGAAATTGTTGATAACTCTATTGACGAAGCTCTTGCAGGATATTGTAAGGAGATACAGGTAACCATTAAAGAAGATAATTCTATAACCGTTCGTGACGACGGTCGTGGTATACCTGTCGGCATTCAGGCTCAAACCGGACTTCCTGCTGTGGAAGTTGTATTTACCGTTCTTCACGCAGGTGGTAAGTTCGGCGGCGGCGGATATAAGGTGTCAGGTGGTCTTCACGGTGTTGGTGCGTCTGTTGTTAATGCCCTTTCTGAATATCTTGAAGTTGAAATTTGTGACGGTTCCAATGTTTATTATCAAAAATATCAGCGTGGAACAAAACTTAACGAGCTTAAAGTTATAGGAACTACCGATAAAACCGGTACCTTTGTACATTTTAAACCTGATTACGAAATATTTGAAGAATTAGTTTATGATTATGATATTCTACTTAAAAGACTTCGTGAGCAAGCATTCCTTAATGCAGGGGTGAGAATTGTTCTTTCGGATGAAAGACCTAATGACAAGGGCTTGGAAAGAAAAGATGTACTCCATTACGAAGGCGGTATAAAAGAATATGTTGAATATCTTAACAGAAATAAAACCGCAATTCACGAAGGTGTAATTTATGTAAATTCAATTCGTGAAAATTCCGAGGCGGAAATAGCAATTCAATATAATGACAGTTATACCGAAGATATAATGAGTTTTGCCAACAATATAAACACAACCGAAGGTGGAACACATGAAACCGGCTTTAAGTCAGCTCTTACCAAGGTTATAAACGATTATGCAAGAGCACATAAAATGCTTAAGGATAATGAAGAAAACCTTAAGGGTGAAGATACCCGTGAAGGTATAGCCTGTGTAATTTCGGTTAAGGTTACAGAGGCACAGTTTGAAGGACAGACAAAAACAAAGCTCGGAAACAGTGAAATGAGAACCATTGTTGAAAAAATGGTAAACGAAAAACTTGCCGAATTTCTTGAAGAAAATCCTGCAGTTGCAAAAATAGTTGTTGATAAAGCAATGACAGCATCCCGTGCAAGAGAAGCTGCAAAAAGAGCAAGGGATAACACCAGAAGAAAGTCGGCGCTGGAGAGCAGCACCCTTCCAGGTAAGCTGGCTGACTGTTCATCAAGAGATACAGAATTTACCGAAATATATATTGTCGAGGGTGATTCTGCGGGTGGTAGTGCAAAGCAGGGACGTGACAGACGTTTTCAGGCGATACTTCCTCTTTGGGGTAAAATGCTTAACGTAGAAAAATCCCGAATTGATAAGGTTTTCGGCAACGAAAAACTTCTTCCTGTAATTACAGCAATCGGTGCAGGAATTGGTCCTGATTTTGATGTTTCAAAAATAAGATACGGTAAAGTTGTAATAATGGCCGATGCCGACGTAGATGGTGCTCATATCAGAACACTTCTTCTGACTTTCTTCTTCCGTTATATGGAGCCTCTTATCAGAGAGGGTCATGTTTACATTGCACAGCCGCCTCTTTACAAGGTTTATAAAGGTAAAAAGGTAATTTATGCATATAACGATGATGATTTAAAGGAAGCACTTGAACAAATTCCCGATGCATCAATCCAGAGATACAAGGGTCTTGGTGAAATGAATCCCGAACAGTTGTGGGAGACAACAATGGATCCCGAAAGAAGAATTATGCTGAGGGTTGACCTTGAGGATGCAAGACGCGCTGATGAAATATTTACAATTCTTATGGGTGACAAGGTTGAGCCCAGACGTGACTTTATTGAGGAACATTCAAAGTCAGTAGTTAATCTTGATATTTAAAATATATCTTGAAATAGGGTGAATTTAAATGAGTAAAGCAGATAAAGTATTTGTCGAAATGTGCAAGGATATAATTGAAAATGGTTGGTCTGATGAGGAAACCGAGGTTCGTCCCAGATGGGAAGACGGTACTCCTGCACATACCATAAAAAAATTCGGTGTAGTAAACAGATATAACTTAGCAGAAGAATTTCCTATTTTGACCTTGCGTCCCACATATTTAAAAAGTGCCATTGATGAAATTTTGTGGATATGGCAGAAGAAATCTAATAATATCAATGATTTAAACAGCCATATTTGGGATAGTTGGGCAGATGAAGACGGTTCAATAGGTAAAGCCTATGGATATCAGATGAGTGTCAAGCACAAATATCCCGAAGGCGAATTTGACCAGGTTGACAGGGTTCTTTATGATTTAAAGAATAACCCCCACAGCCGCAGAATTATGACAAACATTTATGTTCATCAGG
>JAZOOC010000316.1:0-3477 GCA_045654825.1 Clostridia bacterium
TAATAGCAGCTCCGAGTTTAAAGCTATTGCAGATAGCTCTGATATTCTAAAGGGAAAGCTTGCAGCATTTGATACCAATAGTCAGGGAGAACTCACAGAACTGCATATAGAAGGTCTTTCGGGTTCTGAATTGGAATTTGACAAAAAAATAAATAACGAAAGATTAAGATATAAATCAGGCGGACGCTTTTTTGGTGCTGCGCAGGTTGGTGTTCGTGACTACACTTCAATTTTTATTGTGGGAAGCACAATCACATCTGATGAAGATTGTCAGTGTGTAACCGCAAGTTATCTTGATAATGATTCGTACTACTACATCTCAACCTATAATTATGATGACTTTAATATAGCAGATGCCATAATCATACACGAGGACGCAAACTATACTGTGGATGAAGAAAGTGCCATCCTTATAGTTGAAGATGTGCTTTCAGCACTTGGAAATGATGATGAAGCTATATGGCGGATTTATGGTATGCGTGATGGTAAGGAAAGTAAAGGCGAATTCTGGTTTGAACAAAACGGAAGTTCAATCAATAAAGATGATTTTGCTCCCGGCAGCGTGCTTCTTGTTAAAGCAAGCTCAAAAGGTGAAATTCTTGCAGTAAATAAGCTTTTTGTATATGAGAGCGATAACCTTAATTTCCACTATAATTCGTCTTCAGTGCTTGGAACTCTTTTTGGAAGAGTTGTTCGTTCGCAGGGAGACAAGTGTCTTATTAATGTATCAAAAGAATCTGAAGATTTAAAGATTATTAAGCCTTCAGGCGATGTATATGTTTTTGAAAAGAGACCAAAGCAAATTCGCTTGGGTACAACCGATGATATAGAGCCCGGATGCCTTGTTTTCATCAGGGAACGTTATCAGTCTCCCCGGGAAATTGTGGTTTTTAAGGAGTGAGGAAGGTTTTATGAAATTTAATTTTAAAAAGGTTGTAAACCTGTTTTTAATAGTAACTATGTTCACAACTATGCTGCCTGACTCATTAGTGTGGGCGGATGTTCCTGTAAATCTGGCGGGTGGTGCAGCTATTGTTTCAGGTGTAACCGAAAAAGCGGATTCTACCGTCACATGGAAAGAAGCAGACATTAAAAAAATGTTTGATGATGATAACACCACCTTTTTAAAAGCAGGTTCCACTAATCTGTCAGGTGAGTTTGTTATAGATTTTGGCGAGAACAAAATAAAAGAGTTTAACTGTGTATCAATCTACAAGCCCAATGATACATGGCGTGAATTTAAACTTACGGTTCGGGTGTCCGAAGATAATGCAGTCTGGTCAGATGCTTTGACGGATGCAACTGTTCCCAAACAGCAACAAATAGAGCTTACATATAATATTCCTAAAATAAGCGGCAGATATGTGAAATTTTGTATCCATGATATTACTCCGGCAAATGGGTATTATGGCTTTTCAATTAGTGAATTAAAGCTTTTTATGATTCCGGATACAACTGCACCTGTTATTAATCTTGTAGGTGATGAAACTATTGAGCTTGACATTGGTGATGAATATATTGAACCCGGCTACACAGCCGCAGATAATATCGATGGTGATTTAACACAAAGTGTTGTTGTTTCGGGCGACACAGTGAATACACAAATAAGGGGCACATACATCATCAGATATAATGTATCAGATGCGGCAGGAAATGCAGCAACAGAAAAAACAAGAACAGTAAATGTTGGAGTCGATAAAATACCGCCTGTTATAACACTCACAGGAGATGCGGAAATAGACATACCAATAGGTGAGAGCTTTGAGGAACCCGGCTACACAGCCTCAGATAATATTGATGGTGATTTAACTCAAAGTGTTATAATATCGGGTGATATAGTAAACACAGAAGTTAAGGGCACGTATATCATCAGATATAATGTGTCAGATGCATCAAGTAATGTGGCAGAAGAAAAAATAAGAACAATATATGTCGGCTTTGACAGAATCCCACCTGTACTAACACTAAAGGGCTCTGAAGTGCTTGACATAGGTCTTGGCGGTGTGTTTATAGAACCCGGATACACAGCATATGATAATGTTGACGGAGATATAAGCGAAAGCGTGATTATTTCGGGTGATACAGTAGATGTAAATTCATCCGGAACTTACGAAGTTCAATATAATGTTGCGGATAAAGCCGGTAATACTTCTTCTGCAACGCGAGTTGTAAGAATTGTTGAAAATCTGTATGGAAGTAATCTTTGCACCTTTGCAGCACTTTTAAATGGCGGCAGCGGTGCCGATAGCACAAGTAAGGCGAATTTGTTTGACGGAGATTCTGCAACCAAATATAAGTGCTGGTCTTCATCAAATGGAAAAGGCGAATTCATTCTTGATTTAGGTTCGCAAAAATCCTTTAATCAGTTTGTGGCGGTTCAGGCTGATACTTCTTCTGTACCTTTTAAAGTGAGTGTATATAAGGGTGAAAGCGAGTCAGGCCCTTGGTCTGAGAAAATAACTTCGATAGATGTTCCGGCCAAGAGCGGGGAAACTGTGATAAACGGTTTTAACACAGTTAATGCAAGATATGTAAGATTTTATATAGAACAGCCTGAAGAAAAGGTATATAGTGCTGCGGAATTGCAGCTTTATATGGATGAGGATTTGTATGTCACAGAAGGTGACATAAATGCACTTTATATTCCACAAAAGACAGGAACAGATATACTGCTTCCAAGCTCAGGTATCTATGGAAGTGATATTGAGTGGAAATCTTCCGATACAAACACTATATCAAATGAGGGTAAGCTTATTTCGCGACCTTCTGCTGCAGAAGGTCAAAAGATAGTTACTCTTACTGCAGAGCTTTCTCATGGTGATGTTACTGTAAAAAAAGAAATTCAAATAATGGTAACACCCAAAAATCCTGCGGAGAATGCAATTTTTACAGGTGGAGACGGCGTATCTGTTCTTGGAGACGGAAATTATAATACGAGCTTTGATATTACTAATGGAAGCACCATAGAAATAGCCTTAAATAATGCTCATCATTTGGGTGTGGCAGTTCTTGAAATGCAGTCTAATAATAAACTCATCAAAGCCACCATATATGCTCATACTTCAAATGGATATGTTAAGCTTGGTGAATACAGTCAGGCATCAAGAAATATAGGAGCAGTCCAGATAAAATTTGACAGAGGCACTTACCAAAAGCTTAAGCTGAGTTTTGAAACATCAGGCAATATCACTGTATCTGAACTCATTCTTGGAATGACAGACAGAGACGCGGTAGATTATATGGCAGAAAATCTTACTGTATCAGATGAAGATTTAAGCAGTATTTCAAAGGACCTTATTCTTCGTAAAAACGGTGATTACGGTCAGAAGATAGAGTGGAAATCATCAAACACATCTGTTGTTCTTGATAATGGAACTGTAATTCGTCAATCAGCTAACCAGAATGTTAAAATAACTGCCACAGTAACAAAGGGAACAGAAAAAGCGAGTCGTGATTTTAACATAACTGTTCTTAAAA
>JAZOOC010000317.1:0-2217 GCA_045654825.1 Clostridia bacterium
CTTTTTCATGGCTTTCCAGATGCTGTGCCTGTCTACCGGATTTCCGTTTCTTGTGATGAATATACATCCCTCGGTTATATTTTCATCTTTTGTGTAAGCTCTGAGTATCTTACACAATTCCCTTGTCAAAATTACTGTTCGTATTTTTCCTTTTAGTTTTACCTGTGCCTGACCGAGTTTTAAACTTTCCACTGTTATATACTTAAGCTCCGACACTCTGATTCCGGTGGAACATATTGTCTGCATTATCAAGTATAGCTTTTCATTCTTTTTTGATTTAGCAGCAAAGAGTAGTCTTTCATATTCCTGTTTTGTTAGTTCCCTATCGCTCCTACTGAATACTGCTCTTTGAAGCTTTAGGTTTTTAACCCTTAATTCAAACCATTCATTGAACTTAAAGAAGCTGTTTAACGAAGCAATTATTGAATTAACGGTTACAGGTGAATATTCTTCAATCAGCTTGTGCTTGTAATCAAGCACAGTGGTTTTCGTGAGTTTTCTTCCGTCTAACCATTCGTAAAATTTCGCTATATCACGAATGTACTTCTCAATAGTCGCCTTTCCCTTTTCCTCACTTATAAGATAATCCCGATATTTTTTGATTTTCTCTAATGTGATTCTTTTCATACATGACAACTCCTTCGTTCTGTTTGGTATATTTATATATTATACCACTTTTTCATTTTCTACTCTACAGAATGTCTGTTGTCACGATTTGAACTTTAGAGTGTTAGCCTTGTACCTCCTTTTTATCATCTACAAACCATAGCACATTAAGCAGTTCAAAGCTATCACACTAAAGTATAAAAATAATTATTAAAATGTATCAATTCTAATAAAATCATCAGACACCCATCTGATGATTTTATTAATACACGTTATCTTCAATTTCCATTAAATCGTTAAACGCTATTATACGATTTTCGATAGTCATTCTCTTTTGTATTTTATCAATTTTCGTTACTTCTCCTGCAATTCTTTCTATGCTGCCATCGTTGAAAAACAATACACTTATTTTTTTACCTTCGCTAAGATTTTGCAACGCAGAATTTAATTTTTCAGCCATATCTTCAGTTAATTCTTTCTTCTCGGCAATCTCGCGCTCTTTTTCAAGCAAAGCTTCTTCCAATCCTCTTAATGCAGAGAACGGCTGAAACTGTTTAGCTCTTTCTGCCGGAGTCATTTTCCTTCTTCTCATTCTCCTGATTTGTGTCCTCCAATCTGCCTGTTACGCTGTCTTGTTGTAGCACTGTCGTGCAGGTCAATTCCTTTGAAGACAGCGTTTTTGCCATACTTCTTTTTAATATCAAGCATTGTTTTTTGAATTGTTGTGCTTTTCTCTATTTTCTCATTATTGTCAAAAAAACTCATCTGCCTATGGTCTTCCCTAACAACATTGTTGCAATATATGTGTATTCTCCTTATCGGGTATCGAAAGTCCACTATATCCCGGTAAAGCTTTGCTATTTCGGGAATAAGAACCGCAGGAGCATTTGTTTCTGAATCCACTGAAAATGTTCCGTGCGCAGGTTCAAGATTTGCCTTATATGAGTATCCGACATGTAGTGTTACAGATTTAGTGACATATCCTTTCTCTACCATTTGAAAGCATAACTCATCCATCATTTCCTTTACGACTATTTCACCGTCTGAAAAAGTGTAGTCTTCGGGTAACACCTGACCGCTTGTAAAGCTTTTTGTTTTTGGTCTGTATGCTTTAATATCAGCTATAGTGGTGGTTTCTAAACCGTTGGCATGGTGTATCAGTAGTTCTGCATCCACTCCAAAAACCTTATACAGCAAGTCTTCGTTAGCCTTTGCAATACCCTCCATTGTATAAATTCCCAATCGTGCCAATCTCCGTGCCGTACCTTCGCCTATCCTCCAAAAATCTGTAATAGGCTTATGTTTCCACAAAGTTCTTTTATATGTTTCTTCATCAAGAAATGCTATTTAATCAGGAGAATGCTTTGCGGTAATATCAAGAGCAACTTTTGTAAGATAGAGGTTTGTTCCTATTCCGCAAGCAGACCTTAATCCAAGCTCATTATATATTTCATCCATAAGCTTTTGTCCCAATGCCTTTGGCGTCATATGATAAAGGGAGAGATAATTGGTAACATCCAAAAAGGCTTCATCGATTGAGTATATAAAAATGTCATCCTTTGAAATATTCTTTAGATAAATACCGTATATTTCAGCGGCATAGTCAATATA
>JAZOOC010000318.1:0-2884 GCA_045654825.1 Clostridia bacterium
ATAACTCCATTTCATTCCGTTGCGATATGATATAAGAACCTCACGAAATATAACGAAATCTAAGATTTCTATATTTCGGAGAACCTTGTTACTCCGTAATAAATTCCTTTCTCGTTGCCGCAAGGCAACATATCGCATCGAAGATATATCGCTTACGGAGTACATATCGCAAATTCCGTCAGGAATTTATATCGCTACGGTTGCTTCGCAACCGTACTATCCTCATATCAAGTTAGAAACAAAATTATATTATTTCTCTCCGTTCGACAGCTAAATAACTCCTTCGGAGTAGCTAAATTAAATTCGCCATTAAGCGTGCAAAGCACATTTAGCTGCCGCAGGCAATTTAGCTGAGTTTACTCAATTTAGCTCGCCGTAGGCGAATTTAGCTGCGTTGCTATGCAACGCTTAAAACCTCACATCGTCATTAGTATACAATGCAATTCTTTTATATGTAACATAGTCAAACTCAGTATTCATATAGCTTTGAGCAGCTTTTATAACAAGAGAGGGATTTAAGTTTGTTGTATTACCTGCCGCAAGCAATAATTTAATAATTACGCTGCCGTTATTTGTATCTTCAATCTCGAAATCAAATATCATAGGCTTGATATCTATTTCTTTGATTCCTTTTTTTGTTTTTTTCTCGGTTATAATTTCTTTAAGACTTAAAAAGTTAAGAAACTCATTTTTGGTTTTATCTGAAAACACTTCAACCTCAAAGGATGCTTTGGCGACCTCTTTAAAAGCCGGGTAATAGTTTTCGGTAACATCTGTTATTTCTATTCCCTCAGGGGCAGCTTTAACAAGTCTTTCTTTTACTTCCGAAAGGCTCATATTATCCGAGAGCGAAATTTCACAAAAGTCACTTTCAGAAGTAACTCCAACCGATAACGGCAAAACAAAATTAAGATTTATATGAGGATTAAATCCTTCAGAATATTTTACGGGAATTTCCGCTCTTAAAAACATTCTGTTAAAAGTACGCATTAAATCAAGATGAGAAATATACTTAATGCTTTCCCCTTTTTTAAATGCTATTCTTGGCATTTCTTTCTCTCTCCTTACATTCTTTAACTCCGCAGCCTGCACATTTAGTTCTGCAGTTAGGTGTTGTCTGCGCTTGTTTCGCAAGTTCATTTTCTTTTTTGAGAAAAGCTTTTGAAACACCTATATCTATAAAGTCCCAAGGAAGAATTTCCTCATAGCTTCTTTCTCTTGCGGTATAGAATTTATAGTCTATTTTACATTCTTCGAAAGCATTCATCCATTCTTCAAATTTAAAATGTTCATTCCAGCCGTCAAGATAACAACCGTTTTTATATGCGGCAAGAAGAACTTTGGAAAGCTTTCTGTCTCCTCTTGCAAACACGCCCTCAAGAACTGATAAATCTGCATCGTGCCAGTTTAAATTAATCATTCTTGATTTTGTATTTTCTCTTAAAACCCCCTGTTTTTCCAAAAGCTCATCAACAGAGTTCTGTTTTGCCCACATAAATGGCGTAAACGGCTTGGGAACAAAGGAAGATACACTCACTGTAATTCTTGCGCCCTTTGGTCTTAATTCTTTTTCTATACTGAAATATTCGTCCTGAACTTTAAACGCAAGCTTACCGATTTCAGCCACATCTTCATTAGTTTCATATGGTAACCCTATCATAAAGTAGAGCTTTATATTATTCCAGCCGTTTTCAAATACAAGCTTGGTTGTTTTTAATATATCCTGTTCATCAACATTTTTATTGATAACATCTCTCATTCTTTGAGAGCCTGCTTCCGGAGCGAAAGTAAGACCTGATTTTCTGACTTTCTGTATTCTTTCGGCAAGAGGTAAATCAAAATTATCAACTCTTAAAGAAGGCAGACAGAAATTTATTTTTTTATCTTCAGTATATTCCATAAGGTCGGTTGTCAGTTCTCTTAATTCGGTATAGTCACTCGTTGAAAGTGAACATAAAGAAACCTCATCATAACCGGTTGCTTTCAAAGACCTTTTTGCAATTTTAGCAAGAGTATCGTAATCTCGTTCTCTTACGGGGCGGTAAATAAATCCCGCCTGACAGAATCTGCACCCTCTTATACAGCCTCGGAAAATTTCAAGAGTTACCCTGTCGTGAACAATTTCTGTATACGGAACTATTATATCTTCGGGGTGAGATAAGTTTTTAAAATCGCTTATATACCGTTTTTTTACAACTTCTTTTGCACCGTTGGAAACTCTTTCTTTAATTGTTCCGTCTTCATTATAGAAAACATCGTAAAAGCAAGGAACATATACACCCTCAAGCTTATCAAGCATACGAAGAAGCTTCTCTTTGGAATCTGAACCGGATTTTTTAAATTCACGGAATACATCCATTACTTCAACAAGAACTTCTTCACCCTCGCCTACCATAAAAAAGTCTATAAAATCTGCAAGTGGCTCGGGATTAACCGCACAAGGTCCCCCTGCACATATAATCGGGAAGGATAAATCTCTGTCTTTTGAAAAGAAAGGAATTTTTGAAAGCTCAAGCATAGCAAGAACATTGGTGTAAGACATTTCATACTGCAAGGTAAACCCAAGAATATCAAATTCGTTAAGAGGGTCTTTGGATTCTAAAGCATAAAGAGGAATATCATTTTTTTCCATAGCCTCTTTCATATCGCTCCAGGGCATAAAAGAACGCTCACACCATACATCGTCAATTTTATTTAAAACATCGTATATGCATTTGAGTCCGAGATGTGACATACCGATTTCATAAATATCGGGAAAACAAAAACCGAATCGAATATTAACATCTTCTTTGTTTTTTACAACAGAATTCAATTCATTTCCTGTATAACGCGACGGTTTTTCAACTGTCGGTAAAATTTTATCAATAAAACGCATAATATCTCC
>JAZOOC010000319.1:0-3266 GCA_045654825.1 Clostridia bacterium
CTTTGCAATGAAGCTTGTCTTTGTTTTCATACATCCATTTTTCCTGTTTCGGCGCACCAAGACAGACAAATAAAAAGTGAGGTTTTTCTTGGTTTATATGCTCGATTATAGCATCGGAGTTATCAAAATAACCGTTTTCTGTGCCGCATATATCAATGTTTGGGAAATCTTTTAAAATGTTTTCCTTTGCGATTTCTGCAACCCCCGGTTTTCCGCCGAACAAAAATAACTTTAAATTGTTTTCGTTCATATAGCCGAGCAGATTTTTGCTCAAATCAAATCCTGCAACTCTCTCGGGTATTGGGTCTTTTAAGATTTTAGAAGCATAAACAACGCCGATTCCGTCGGCGGTTTTAATATCGGCAGAGTTGAGAATTTCCTTGAATTTTTCATCATTTCTTGCCATATATATAATTTCTGAATTAGGGGTGAAAATAAGGGAAGGACGGTTAAGCCCAAGTAATCCCTTTACAGCTTCAACCGTCTCCGTCATAGTCATATTATTGATATTAACCCCAAGAATTTCTGTTAAATGCATATTAACACCTTATTCCAATGTGAATTCTTTAAAATACATGGGAGCGTGAAAATCAGGACGCTCTGTTAAAATGGGGAAAGCAGACATAAAATGTGCATGGCCTTCAAACTCGCAACATTTCTGCATATTGCCTTTCATGTCTTTTGTTATTTCTTTAGTGTGTTCTTTTAAGAAATCAAACGGCACAAATAAGATAAGGTCAAAGCCTTTGTCTTTGATTTCGGTTTTTATATTGAACTGTTCAAAATCAATATCTTTAAAACGGCAGCGTGATCTGTTAGGCCCAAGACCGATTATGGCATAACCTGCCGCATTGATTTCAAAATTGAAATAGTTTATATCATTACTGTTGGGTGCTATGAATAATTCAACCGCACTGTCTTTAAAAACATCTGATCCATGCTCTCTGTGGTTTATTATAAGAGGGGATTCGTCGGTGGAGAATTTAGCATAAATACCCTTGTCGTTATATAAAAGCCATGCTTTAGTATTATTTGTTTTCTGGGGTATATCCCAGTTTGTGTTTGAAATGGAAATTTCCTCTGCGTTTTCCCATTCCTTTGAATTTAAAAACAAAGCTTCTGCTTTAGTTTTTCTGATTATGTAACTCATTTTTGAACTTCCTTTACAAAATTAGCGATAATATCAACACATTTATCTACTCCTAAGTCAGAATTTATGCACAAATCGTAATTTGAACATTCGCCCCAGGCTTTGTTAGTGTAGAAATTATAATATGAAGAACGGTCTTTATCTGTTTTTTTGATTGCATCCATAGCTTCTTTTTCTGTGATGTTGTTAACAGAAGAAATTCGTTTTGCTCTTGAAGCCTTGTTTGCATAAACGAAAATATTAAGAACATTGGGGTATTCGCGTAAGATATAATCAGCGCATCTTCCCACAAAAACTGCAGATTCGTTTTCTGCTATACTTTTTATAATATCTGTCTGAATAGAAAAAACTTTATCGTTGGTAATAAGATTATTGTATTGAATAGGGGAGGCATAAGTGGGGAATCCGTGAGTTACAACCGAATATAAAAAGCTGTTTACGGGCTTTTCGTCTGCATCTGAAAGTAAATCCTCATTTATACCGCTTTTTATTGCGGCTAACTTAATTAATTCCTTATCATAATAGGATATGCCGAGTTTGTCAGCAACCTTTTTTGCTATTTCGCTTCCGCCGCTACCGAATGAACGGCCAACAGTTAATAAAATTTTGCTCATAGGTATCCTCCTTATAATTATTTAATTATATTATACTATATTTCTTTGGTGTAGTCAATAAAATTTAACAAGCCTTATCCTGTAAGCAATCCGTGCTGTTACTTAACTTTTTAAACGATTTTCTTAATTCGAAAAAGAGGAGAATAATTGCAAGAATCCAGGAAATCGGATATGTAATAAAAGTAATCTCAATGGTTTTAAACCATTGGAAAATGGTTAAATTCCAGATTATTCTGAAAACAGACATTGTAGCAATCAGAATAGCCATGCTTTGGATGGATTTCCCCATACCTCTTAAAGTGCCTGTTATAGTTTCCATAATGCCGCATAAGGTATAGGTTGCGGCAACGATATTATAGTATATAAAGCCGGTTTTCAAAGATACAGGGTCATCTGTATAAATTTTTAGCAAAGGCTCTTTAAACATAAGAACAATGACACTTATAATAATTCCTATTGAAAGCACGCAGGTAAGGCATAGATACAAGCCTTTTTTTATACGGGCATAATTTCTGCAACTGTAATTTTGTGCAGTTAATGTCATAGATGTCTGATAAAATGAATTTAACGCAAGGTATATAAATACGCCGATGTTGTTTCCTGCAGTATATCCCGCAACTGCCGATGCACCGAAAAAGTTAACTGAGGACTGAATTATAACATTGCTCAAGCCTACCGCTGTGCTTTGGATGCCGGCCGGAAGACCGATAAATAATATTTTTTTGAAAATTTTCTTATCAAAAACAAATTTTTTTATACTAAGCTTAAAAGGATATTCGGATTTTGAAAATCTTATTATCATAAGAACTGCTGAAATATATTGAGAAATTATTGTAGCCAATGCAACACCAGCAACTGACATTTTGAATATTATAACAAATATAAGATTTAATATAACATTAATAATTCCTGAGATAAACAGATAAATCATAGGCCTTTTTGTATCGCCTATAGAACGGCTTATTGAATTAAGAAAATTAAAAACCATATTTCCGGGCATTCCAAGAAAATAAATGCTTATGTATAAGGTTGCTTCATAAATAATATCTTCGGGCGTATTCATCATAATAAGAATCGGTTTGCTTAAGAAAATACCGAAAAACACAAGAAAAACGCCGATAACCAGGCTGGAAAAGAAGGCAGTATGAATACCTTTTGATAAATTTTCGTTATCATCAGCTCCAAAAAAATGAGAGGCGACAACTCCGCTGCCCATAGATAATCCGATAAAAAAGTTAACCAGCATATTACATAAGGAGCTTGTTGCTCCAACAGCCGCAAGGGAATGACTGCCTGCAAAATTTCCGACAACAAGCAAATCTGCTATATGAAATAAATGCTGTATAAATCCGCTTATAAGAACAGGGATTACAAACAGAATAATTTGTTTTAACAAAGGCCCTTTTCTCATATCTACATTACTCATGAAAATCACCTCGAATATTGCTATTTTATCACTATAAAGTTTTTTTGTCGATAAATAATTGAAATAATTATAAAAA
>JAZOOC010000320.1:0-5012 GCA_045654825.1 Clostridia bacterium
GAAGAATAACAGCATCTTTCATAATTAATTTTCCTTTTTCCACAAAAAATAAAGACCAGTCTTTTCTTCCTTTTTTTCGTATTGTAATGGCATCTTCGGTAGTTCTTACTGAGTAACCGAAAGATATAACAGATACCGTTCTGTTACTTGGTATGAATTCTTTATCGCGTTCACCATAATATATCTTCATTTCTATCACCTTATATAATATTATATCAAAAGCAATTTAATTTCAATGAAAATAGCAAAAAAATACATAAAACAATTAAAAATGACAAGGTAATCTATGTATTTTCAGCAAAAAAAGATGTATTATATCAGAGAGGTGATATTGTGAAATTTGAAATGCTTAAAGACGAATTCTGGTGGGGCGGAATTATTGTCGATGCCCAAAATATGCCCTATGATTCAACTACCGAAAAAACTATAGATTTAAGAAATGACCGAAATACACAGTCAGCTCCTTTGTATCTTTCAAGCAAAGGCAGATATATATGGAGTGAAGAACCTTTTATTATAACATTTAATAAAGGCGAAATTATAATAGAGTCGGAACATGAAGTCTTTATAAAAAATGCGGGAAACACTTTAAGGGAAGCTTATCTTTCTGCAATGAAAAATCACTTTCCATTTGAAGAAAACATACATATTCCAAGAGAGTTTTTTAAATTTCCTCAGTTTAATACATGGATGGAATTAATAAAAAATCAAAATCAGGACGATATTATAAAATATGCAGAAGAAATTATAGAAAACGGATATAAACCCGGAATTCTTATGATTGACGGCGGATGGCAGATATGTCAGGGTAACTGGGAAGTAAACAAAGAAATGATGCCCGACCCGAAGAAAATGACTGACCGTCTGCATGAGCTTGGTTTTATTGTGATGATATGGGTAAGTCCCTTTATGTGCTCGGAAGGTCAGGTATATCTTGATTTATTCTCTTCATATTCTGCAGAGTTTGATTCCGGGAATCTTAACTACAATCATTTGCTCAGACATAAAAACGGTTTACCTGTAATTCAACGTTGGTGGAGCGGCTTCGGTGCAATTTATAACTTTGCTCTTCCCGATGACTGTAAGCATATGGCAAATCAATTAAAGCATCTTATGGATGATTATGGTTTTGACGGATTTAAATTCGACGGTGGAGATTATAAGCCTAAATCTTTTATAACCGGTATGGATTTTTATGGGGATTATTCACCCGAAGAATTAAATATATCCTGGATAAATTTTGCATCCGGATATAAATATCACGAAGTTAAAGATTCCTGGAAACAGGGTGGCAGACCGGTTGTTCAGAGATTGTGCGATAAATTACACAGCTGGACAGAAAACGGAATTAATTGTCTTATACCTCACGGATGCTTTATAGGACTTATCGGTTCACCGTTTGTATGTCCCGATATGGTAGGAAGCGGTTCCTGGACAGCTTTTAAATACGGAAGAATGGACGAAGAATTGTTTATAAGAATGGCAGAATGCTCGGCACTGTTTCCTATGATGCAGTTTTCTTCTTTGCCATGGCGTCATTTAAGCAAAGTAGGAAGTGATGTTTGTAAAAATATGGCAAATCTTCACGAAGAAATTTATCCCGAAATTGAAAAGGTTCTTGAAGCTTCAGAAAAAACAGGCGAACCGATTGTTCGCAGTATGGAATATCAGTTCCCCGGCAACGGATATGAAAAAATCAATTCTCAGTTTATGATTGGAGATTCTATACTTTCAGCACCTGTAATAACAAAAGGGGAATTTAAAAAAGAAGTATATATACCTGAAGGCGAATGGATTGAACAAAATTCAAATGAGTGTTATATTGGACCTAAAAAGGTAACTATAGACGCTCCGTTAGATAAATTGATATGGTTTAAAAAATTAGTATAGGTGATTAAAATGTTAAATTATAATGTTAAAATCGGGCTTGTTCCCATGCGTCGTAATACCAATGACAGACCGAAAGGTACTTTCCTCACATGGCATTCTGCAGAAGAAAGAGGAGAGAAGTTTGTAAAATATATAAAAGAAAATTTTACAACCGATAAAGTGTCTTTTGTAGATTCAGAGGGATTAGGACATAAAAATTTAATTTATGACGATAAATCGGCAGAGGATATTATAAATCGTTTTCGTGAAAATAATGTTGATGCAGTATTTATAATAAACTGTAATTTTGGTAACGAAGAAGCAGCTGCTGATATAGCTAAAGCTCTTGGTAAGCCTGTGCTTTTGTGGGCACCTCTTGATGATGAGTATTATGTTGACGGAATGCGTCCAACAGACTCGCAATGCGGACTTTTCGGTATTTCAAGACAAATGCAGAGATTTCATATTCCTTTTTCGCATCTTCCTTGCACGAGAGTTGAAAGCGATGAATTCAAAGAAGGATTTGAAAGCTTTGTAAGAGTTGCCTGTATGGTTAAAAACTTTACGGGTATGCGTATAGGGCAGGTAGGAACGAGACCTGCACCCTTTTTCTCGGTTATATGGAATGAGGGCGAATTGATGGAAAAATTCGGTATTAAAATTATTCCTATAAACTTTGCAATAATTGAGCAGAGAATGAATGAGGTTTTGGCTGAAAAATCTGTCGAAAAAGAAGAAATTGCCGACTACATCAGAAGTAATTATACTTTGGACGATTTAACACCGCCATATATTGAAAGAATGGCAGCTATGACTGTTATGTATAAGCGACTGTTTGAAGAATTTAATCTTGATGCAATTTCAGCAGAATGCTGGACTGCAACTCCTATTATGTTTGACGGACTTGCACCCTGTACCGTGTATGGACTATTAAACGATATGGGTTATCTTGTTTCCTGTGAGAGTGATATGCATTGTCTTATGACAATGGCATTGTTAAAATGTGCAACACTCGGAGAGGGTAAACCATTGTTCGGTGAATTTACAGTTCGTCATCCTGAAAATAAAAATGCAGAGCTTTTATGGCATTGCGGACCTTTTCCGCTTTCCCAGAAAGCTGAAAGCGGTATCGATTCAACTGCAAGACTTGTAAATCAGCGTTCCTGGTTCAGAGGCAAAGACGGCAGATATACTATAGCAAGAATTGATCAGGAAAGCGGCAATTATATGATTTTACCGCTTGTTGCAGATACAACTAAAGGTCCCCAGACACATGGTACATATATCTGGGTAGAATTTGATAATTTACAGGCAGTTGAAGATCGATTGTTAGACGGTCCCTATATTCATCATTTTGTTGAAATAAAAGGTGATTATAAAAAAGAACTCAAAGAGTTCTGCAAGTATTTTTCTAATCTTAAGGTTGATTCTTCGCTTGAATAATAAATTCAAAGAAAAGCCATCAGACTGAAAATTCGAATTTTTCTGAGAAACTTGTCGAAAACGAGTTGACTAGCATTTGACAATCGTATAAAAGTTTTTTGAAGTTGCTTCGAGATATTTTTTTGTTGCTTAAAAAATCGCTAAACCCTTGTGTTTCAAGGGTTTAGCGATTTTTGGAATGGTAGACTATCAGGGACTTGAACTATGAAAATTAAGATTTATTGATATAGTCTTTAGGCGATACGCTACATGCTTTTTTAAATGCTTTTGAAAAAGCAAAGCTATCAGAATAACCGAGTAAAATAGCGGTTTCTTTTACATTATATCCCATATCAAGAAGTTTTTTTCCCTCATTCATTCTTTTTTTCAGCATGTATTGCTGAATAGTATATCCTGTTTTTTTCTTGAATGCGCGTGAAAGATATTTTCTATTCAAGTGAAGCATATCAGCTAAATCCTCGATTTTCAGGTTGTTGGCATAATATACATTGATATATCCTATAGCTTGATTTATGGGATTTGAAGAAATTTTATTTTTGAAAAGGCTTCTGTAAAGTTTGAAAAGAATAGATGCAAGCTGTTCTTCAACAAGATTATTCTCTTCGTAAGCGATTTTGAATTCTTCTGTAATGATTTCATCGTATTTGAAAACATCGGAAACATTATCAAAACGATTGCTCATATTTCCATTGAATCCTATCCATATATATGTCCATGGCTCATCATTATCTGCTTTATATGTGCACACTTCGCCGGGACGGATTAAAAAAGCATCACCTTTTTCAAGGGTATATTCTTGCTTAGGGTTAATAAACACTCCTTTGCCTTCAAGTACGAAGTGTATGAGATAATACTCTCTTATATTTGGACCGAAAGCATGAGACGGATAATTTTTTTCCATTCCAAAGTCAACCGGAATGAAGTCTGAATAGCCTTTGTTTTCAAGTGGTATAACATTATAAAAAAAATTCATATTAAATACCTCGTTTAATGTAACTTGGGGGATATCCGGTTTGCTTTTTAAACACTTTGCTGAAATAGTTCTGGTTATTAAATCCGAGTATATCAGAAACTTCCTTAATTGAAATTCCACTTTTAATCAGTGGAATGGCTGTATTTATTTTGAGCGAATTTAAATAATGTATCGGTCCGATACCTGCATATTTGGCAAAGGTTTTTGTGAGAGTAGCTTCGCTCGTATTACAGGCAGATGCTATTTGTGAAAGTGAGAGCGACTTATCCAGATTGTTTTCAAGATAATTAACTACTGTTAAATAGTTTCGCACTGTGCGACTTTGGACCGGATTTGCAGGTATGGAAATACTGTTTATAATTGTAAGAAGAAATAATTCCAAAGTTTTAATAACTGTCTGATAAGTATGAGAACTATTGTCAAAACCTGTTATAAAATCACCTGATGTGTAAAAAGAGTTTCGTATTTTATCTATTATATTTTCAGCTGTTTTAATATCATATATTTTAAAAATTTTTGATTCACAGGTTATCATATTTTCAGCATCAAAAGTAATTACTATTATTTCGGATTCGTTTCCTTCACACCACAGACGGTGGAATTCCATTGGTTCATGAATTATGGCTTCTCCTTCATTCAATATAAATATGTCGCTTTCAGAGGTTACGCCTATTTTTCCGCTTAACAGAATAACCAGCTCATAACAGTTATGCCGTTCTCCTCTAAA
>JAZOOC010000321.1:0-17798 GCA_045654825.1 Clostridia bacterium
GGTTGCTGCGGAAGTACCTGAAAGATTTATTGACTGTGGTATTGTATCTTTATCCAACAACTATAGAAAGCATGCAGAATTTTCTAAAGGAAATGACGATTTCTACAGATTTAAGATAAATCGTTCTGCAACTGTTTATGTGTTTTTAAACGATACTTATCATTCAAAGGTTCCCGATTGGCTTTCCGGATGGAAAGTGGAACCGATAAATGATTTGATATACAGCGGCACACAAACTCCTACAAAGTGTTATTCAAAACATTTTGATGTTAAAGACGGCGAGCTTGTAACCGTTTATCTCGGAGGTATGAGCGGCGGTGCAAGTGTTATGTATACCTGCCTTGTGAAACCTGATGTTATGCCCGAATATGTTCAAATGGGTAAATTCAGTTCAGGTTCATTCTAAAAAAGTTTTTTACGCAGGGCGACCGTAAAGGTCGCCCCTGCGGATATGTTAAGGGGCGATTCACGAATTGCCCGAAATACGGGAAATTTGTGAATCATTCTTGAAGGAGAATATTATGAATATAAAACCTTACGGCGCGTTGCCAAGTAAAAGACAAATTAATCATTTTAAAAATTTCGGGAAAAAAGCTTTTTTCCATTTCGGAGTAAATACCTTCTCCAATCTTGAATGGGGAGAGGGAAACGAAATGGAGTCCCTTTTCAATCCTACAGAAACAGATGTAAGGCAATGGATAAAAGTAGTTAAAGCTGCAGGCTTTGAGCTTGCGATTTTAACGGTTACGCATCACGACGGATTTTGTTTGTGGCCAACCGCTTTTTCAGAGCACAGCATAAAAAACAGTCCTTATAAAAATGGCGAAGGCGATATTTTAAGGGAATTTACAGATGCCTGCCGTGAATTTGATATTGCTGCAGGAATATATATTTCTCCCTGGGACAGACACTCAAAGCTTTGGGGCTCTCCCGAATACAGCGAATATTTTAACAATCAGTTAAAGGAAGTTTTATCCGGTTACGGAAAAATAGACGAAGTGTGGTGGGATGCCGCAGGCAGTAAAGAAACTCCTTATGACTGGGGGCTTTGGGCACATACTGTAAGAAATCTTCAGCCCGATGCAGTAATGTTCGGCTCTCTCGGTGCAACCGAGTATGTTGAAATGCGCTGGATAGGTAATGAAGGCGGTGTAAGCTCTGACCCGCATTACCCGACCGTTAATTTCGAAACACTTTCAAAAGAGATAAGAAACGAATTGAATTCAGGAGTTTTCGGCGGTGAAAGATTTGTAATTGCAGAGGCAGATACCTCAATCCGTCCGGGATGGTTCTATCATAAAGAGCAGGATGAGTTTGTTAAAACACCGAAAGAGCTTGTCGATTTATGGTTCAATTCAGTGGGAAACAGTGCGGTTATGCTCCTTAATTTCCCGCCCGACAGACGCGGACTTGTTCATGAAATTGATGCTAAAAATGCTATTGAGGCAAATAATATTATAAATAAAGCATTGTCTGTGAATTATGCGCTCAATGCTGAAGTTACCGCAGACAGCGTTAAAGAGGGGCATCCTGCAGATAATATAATAAACGGGAATTATAATGCTGTTTATGCTGCGGAGAAAAACACTTCTGTTATCAATATAAAGCTTGACGGTAAGAAAACATTTGATACTTTTATTATCGGTGAATATATTGAATTGGGAATAAGAATTAACGGTTTTAAAGTTGAAGTTAAAGAAAATGATAACTGGAAGCTTGTTTCAGATAAAAAATCTGTTGGATTTAAAAAAGCTGTTTATATAGGAGAGCATATTACAGATGAAATAAGAGTAACGGTTTATTCAGCGGCAGATGTTCCTGTTATCCGTGAATTTGGACTGTATAATTTCAAAGACAGCGGTTATGATGTGAATGAGCAACCCAAAGAAAGCTTTAAAAATATAGATTTAGCTAAAAATCCAAGCGCCCGTGCAATATATGAAAAAGACGGAGCAACAGTTATGCTAGGAGGTCTTTTTCCGTTCAATACCATTGTCTTTAACGGAAAAGGAATTTCTTCATATAAGCTTCTTATATTTAACGGCTCACAGTTCTATGTTGCAAAAGAGGGAGTGGTTTCTTCAGATGAAGTTGTTATCACCCTTGACGAAACCATAAAAACCTCTTATCAGTTCAAAATTTTAACTGAAAAAGAAGCAACTGAAGAAATAAATATAAGAGTATACAGAAAATAATATCAGAAAGGTACTGCTATGAAAAGTAAAATACTTACAGCGTTTGCATTCCTTTTATGTGCGTTTTCCCTTACAGCATTTGCATCGGTAGAATTAAACGATAATTATTATTATGATCCCATTTCGGGAACAAGCTGTTTCTTTGGAGCGGCAGATACTGATGCGGGTGACGAATGCGGAATTATACTTACAGATAAAAACGGTAATATTAAAGAATATCCGTCCAAGATAAAAACCAAGGACGGCAGATTCGGGATTTTGTTAAAAGACCCCGGTGGTGTATTAAAAGATACATATGATGTAAGTGCTTATGTTAAAAAAACAGGTAATTTAGATTATTCGGAAAAGAAAATTAGCTTCAGTCAGGGAATAATATCTGCTAATGCTGAAAATGTTACAGTGATAGTTTCCGGTTTAAAACCGGGGGATGTTCTTCTTCTTGAAAGCGGCATTTATGAAAATGTTAATATTAACATAACTGCATCCGGAACAGAGGATAAGCCGATAACAGTAAGAAGCCGTATAAGCGGCGGAGCTGAATTTAAAGGAACTTCTGTTATTTCCGTTTCGGGAAGCTTTGTTAATGTTTCAGGGCTCTTTTTCAATTCCTGTGTTAATGAAAACTGCACAGTATTTAACTTTAATAATTGTTCTCATTCAAGGCTTACTGACTGTTATTTCTTAAGCTGCGGAAGCAGAGATACCGGCAGTATGATTTCAGTTGGCACTAAAGCGGTTAACTGTCGCATCGACAATAATCTTATAGAAGATTCACGAGCAATGAGTATTCAGGTTTCGTGCGGCACTTTATCTACCGAAGATGATGCTGCAATGAATACAAGAATAGATCATAACTGGTTTTATGATATTCATAAAACAACTGATTATTATCCCGGTTCTGTGAATGGATTTGAGTGTATCCAGACCGGAACAGACCTTGGATATGTTGAAAAACTCGGTACAATAGTTGAATATAACCGATTTGAAAAGGTTATAGGAGAAAGCTCGGAAATAATCTCCAATAAATCAAACGGAAATATTTTCAGATATAACACCTTTATAAACTGTCCCTCTTCGCCTACAATCAGAAAAGGAAATGATTGTGTGTTTGAGGGAAATTATCTTATAAATGTATCAAAGGGACTGAGAGTTTATGGAGCAGGACACCAGATTTTGAATAATTATTTCTATCAGTGTGGCAATATCGTTTCAGCTTCCGGAAATAACGGAAAAGACGGATATCTCCGTCAGGAGAATGTGCTTTTTAAAGGTAACATAATAATAAGACCTACCGATACAGTGTTTACTGAAGGTAAGCAGTTTAATACAATGAATCTTTATTATAAGCTTCCGCGTAATGTTTCTGTTGAATCAAACTATTTATATCTCGACAATCACAACGCAGTAACAAAGCTTGTATCTGAAAACGGAATTGTTTTTTCGGGAAATACCGCAGTTTTGAAGGGAGCAGCTTCATTGGGAGATGTTAATTCCGGATTTACAATTAAAAATGAAGAACTGGTGGAAAAGGACGGAATAAAGCTTCCGGAAAGTTTGAATTCTGATAAAAGAGGACTTATTAAAGTCTCCTCAAAAAATAACTGGTGGATGAAACACAAACAGGGAACAGATGCTGTTACAGAGTTGTTTGAGCCTGATGAAACGCCTGTTTCTTTTGAGATTTATAAATCAGAAGATCACAGACTTTGTGTTGGAGATACATTTAATTTCAAATATCTTTCGGGAGTGGCAACCTATGAAAACGGAAAAAGCTATACCGTTCCTACTGATGAAATAACATATACTTTTTCAACTACGGCATATTTTAACCGTGACGGAGACATTCTTACTATGAAGAATTCTTCTTCTGAGGCACGAAGCTTCTTTATTTTTGCAGAATATAAAGGACTTACTGCATCTAAAAAGGTTTATGTTTATCCGAAAGCAAAAACAAATGCCGATAACGGCGATTTGTTTTATGAAGACAGCGGATTTAATATATTTAATATTGGCGGAACAGGAGCAAAGTGGTCATCATCTGATGGTATATTAAAAACAACAGGTCTACAGGATTCAATTATAACTCTTGTTGGATATTCATATCAATCGGGTAATTTCGATTTTCAGTGTGATATAACAGTAACTCCTGCAGAAGGGTATACTCCCAATGTATCTTTTGTTTATGGCTATAGAAATTTTGGTGCAAAATTATATAACAAACTCACTCTTACCGATGGCGGAGGAGTTTTCCCGAATAATTCAGATTCGAGAACGGGTGAGCTTATTGAAACAATAAAACCCGGAGTAAAACAGAGATTAAGAGTTGTAAAAAACGGAAATAGAATCACTGCTTCTTTGGATGGAAAAATTGTATCACTTGCCGAAGTAACAAATGAAATTAAAGGTAAATTTGGTTTTCATGCAGATTATACAAATATAACTGTTGAAAATATTGATATATTTGTAAACAACTATCCTGAATCGCAAATAGTAAATATTCCAATGGAATATGAACGGTTAGACAGCGAAATCGTAAAAATATCTTTTGATGCACCGTATAAAGACTGCGTATATAAAGTATATAAAAACGGCGAATATACAGGAATTATGGCTTCAGATGAATATTATGTGGATATTGAAGCATTTGTAGGTGAAGAGCAAATCTACACCATTGAAGCATACGATATCTGCGGTGTAAAAAAAGGAGAGGGAACCCTTTCGCTTATTTTTGATAAACCTGCCGCAAATGAATTTTTTATGATATCAGATGTTTATTCAAGAAATGGTACAAACGGCGAGTATGTGAAATATTATACTTTTGAAAACAGATTTCTGGAAGTGGGGTCTTTTCCGTATTGTGACCGTTCTTATAAATATACTTCAGTTGCAGATGAATTTCTTGATTGCGGATATATAAGAACAGGTAATGGCGACCGTTTGGATTCTTTGTTTAGAATGGAGCCTGATGATTGGCTTAAATTTAAAATCAACCGTTCCGCAACAGTATATGTTATATTCCATAAGGAATTTAAAACAGTTCCTGCGTGGCTTTCCGACTGGGACAGTATGACGGATACATATTTTGATATAAATAACAGTATCGACACATCAGTTATTTATTATAAACATTTTAATACTAAGGACGGGGAAAAGCTTGAAATAAAGCTGGGCGGCTGCAGAAGTTTGTCTTCTATGTATCAGATTGTTATTAAACCCGATAATATGGCTGAAAGAGTTAATGTAAAAAGGAAATTTTAAAAAATTTCCTTTTTGAACAATCTTTTGTTTTTTCAAAAATGATTTTGTCGCATAACAGAAAATTATTGTCACTTGAATGAGTTGATAAAGAAATCTGTTTAGTGTATTATAGAACTATACTATAAAAGGAGAAATCAAAAATGAAAAAAACACTTTCACTAATCCTCGCGCTTGTACTTATCGTTTCATGCTTTGCAGGTTGTGGCAAAGATGTAAATTCAGCAATCGAAGTTTATTCAAAAAATGACCTCGATCCTAAAAAAATAGGTGATTACGGCAAATTAAAGCTTCCGTTTGCAAATGGTGAAAAAATTGAATTTACCGTTGCGAGCCAGTCGCCTGATGTTGCAAGCACCCTTTTCTTTACTGAATTTGAGAAAAGAACAGGTGTTGACCTTGAAATAACAGTTGTATCTCCATCCTCAACGCAGAACAGAACCAGTGTTATGCTTGCAAGTAAAAAGCTTCCTCATATATTATCGTTATCACCTGAACAGGCAAGTCAAGTAGGTGCTGAAGGTGCATTGGTTAAGTTAGACGAGAATATAGATGAAATGCCTAACTTCAAGGAAATTTTCTATGATAATCCCGAAAAATACAATACTGTAGATTTTGTTGAATGGATTAAATCTGCAGACGGACATTTATATCAGTTCCCTGTATGGGATATCCAGAGAGATGTTAACCACGGTCTCTTATACAGAAAGGATATATTCGATAAACACGGAATTGAAATGTGGAATTCAACAGAAGAATTCTATCAGACTCTTAAGAAATTAAAAGAGTTATATCCCAATTCCACTCCATTATCTTCAAAAACAAAAACAGAAATCTTTATTGATTTTGCAGGTATGTGGAATATCCGTTCATATAAAACATGGACTCCGTATTTCGATGAAGCGGAAGGCGTATGGAAACAGAGCTTAACAGACCCGAAAATGAAAGAGATAGCAGACTTTATCAAAAAGTTATACAATGAAAAGCTTCTTGATGCTGAGTTCTTAACCAATACCGAGCAGGCTTGGACTGCGAAAATGACTAACAAAGAATCAGCATTTATATCATTTGACTGGATCGGAAGACTCGATCAGTTTACAACCAACTCTGCTGGAACTGTTCCCGGATACGATTTAAGATTTGGTAATCCTATCGGAACAGGTAAAGTAAGAACTCTCGACAGAGTATGGGGCGGTGCATCTGTTGCAGATAAAGAAAACAGCGATATAGCTATGAAATGTCTTGACTACCTTATGAGTGAATCAGGTGCAATGCTTGCAACAATGGGTGTTGAAGGCGTAAGCTTTGAATTTGACGAAAACGGAAAAGCAAAATATCTTAATATGGATGAATATGAAGATATTTCTTTAGCAAATCTTGAAGAAAAATATGGTCTTTTATTCTCAATGTTACAGGTAAGGTTTGATAAAAGATCACAGCAGTATAATTACAGCGAAAGAGAACAGGAAGCACAGGATATTATAAACAATATGGAAGGTGGCGGTTATAACCCCTTCGATCCCGTTCTTATCTTCACATCTGAAGAACTTGAAGTTGTAAACAAACTTCAGCCTGAAATCAAAAAAGCTGCAGAAGAATTCTTAACAAAATATGTTTTAGGATCTGAAAACTGGGATGAATGGTTAGCTAAAGCTGAAAAAATCGGTTCAGGCAAACTCGTTGATATTTATAACAAAGCTTATGAAAGAAATTATAAGTAGATACTTGTAAATTAAAACTAATGTGTTATAATTAAAGCGGTGGCGATAGCCGCCGCTTTATTACTTTTATAAAGGAGATAAAAATGGCTAAAAAATATTTACTTCCCGAAACAGGTAATTTCTATAAAGCAAATCTGCATTGTCATACAACGGTATCTGACGGAACAAAAACTCCTGAAGAAATAAAAGAAATGTATAAAAATGCAGGTTATTCCGTTGTTGCTTATACTGACCATGAGGTATTTATTCCTCATAACGACCTGACTGATGACAGCTTCGTTGCTTTAAACGGCTATGAACTTCATATACCTTACTGGAAAGATATGACATTCAGATTCAAAAAAAGCTGTCATGTATGCTTAGTTGCATTAGAATCTGATAATCATACTCAGGTTTGTTACCACAGAACGAATTATATCTATGGCGGAAATATGTTAAATTACAGAGATAAGGTTAAATTTGATGAAAGTCTTCCTGATTATATAAGAACTTTTTCCTCTGAGGGAATAAGCGAGATTATGAAAATCGGAAGAGATAACGGATTCTTCGTAACATACAATCATCCTAACTGGTCACTTGAAACCTACGAGGATTATATCAAATATGAAAATATGCACGCAATGGAAATATTCAATTTCGACAGTTATTCTATCGGCTATCCTGAATACAACGAAAAAGAATATGATGATATGTTAAGATGTGGTAAAAGAATTTTCTGTGTTGCAACAGATGATAATCATAACAAAAAGAATGATTGCTTCGGTGGCTTTACAATGATTAAAGCAGATAAGCTTGAATATAAAGCAATAACCGATGCACTTTTAAAAGGCAATTTCTATGCTTCTATGGGTCCCGAGATTCATAGCCTTTATTTTGAAGATGGAAAAATACATATAAAATCCTCAGAGGCGCAAAGCATTTGCCTTAATACAGCATCAAGAAGAGCACAGAGAGTAACGGGATGTTTAACCGAAGCGGTATTTGATGTTGTTCCCGAAGATGAATATGTAAGAATAACAGTTACAGATATGAAGGGCAAGAAAGCAAATACAAATGCTTATTTTACTGATGAATTATTCAAATAATTAAAAATGGAGCGTTAAAAAAGTTATTCAACTTTTTTAACGCTCGTTTTTATCGGGTAGATAGGAAAAAATATGAAATGGATAAGCTGATTTTAGCTGTTTTTTGCATCAATAAATTCTTGTGCAAGGTTTTTAATATCGTCTTCAGTCCAATCGGGATTAATGTTTTTATGTGCGCTTAATCCTAAAATCTCAAGACTTTTTTTGCACATATCTTTTGTATATTCGGGTGCATTTTTGTTTGCTTCCATATTGAAAGGATTCATAAGAGGATGAGCTGCACCTTTCTTTTGAAGAATTGGATCCCAACGGGAATATACATGTTTATCAATATCGCTTAAGAGAGTCAGTTTCATTTTTTCAGATACTTTTTTTGCTTCTTCTTCGGACGAAAATCTGAATGTTATCGCAGAAGAACATTCACCTTCCGGATCGTTTGAAGGAGCAAAGTTAAAATGAGATGAAAGCGCTTCTTTAAGGAGCTTTTTATTTTTTCTCAAATCGGAAAGTATTCCGTCAAGGCGAGTTAACTGAACTCGCATAATGGCAGAGGTAATTTCGTTGGTTCTGAATTCCGAACCGACAAAGGTTTCAGTTGAAAAATCAGTCATCTGTTCTCCAAAATAAGCTATTGCACAACTATCGTGGTAAATGAGTGCTTTTTCAAATATCTTTTTATCGTTTGTAAGCATTGCACCGCCTTCTCCTGCACTTATGTTTTTAAAGATATTAAAGCTGAATGCACCTGCATTACCGATTGTTCCGAGGCGTTTGCCCTTATATGAGCCGCCAACTGCCTGACATGCGTCTTCAAGCACCATCAGGTTGTGTTTTTTTGCAACAGCAAGAATTTTATTCATATCTACGGGATAACCCATCATATGAACAGGGAGAATAACTTTTGTTCTTGAAGAGATTTTCTTTTCAACATCATCTGCATCCATCATTAATGAATCGTCTATTTCTGCAACGACCGGTATTGCACCGGTTGCCAGAACTGCATAAGCAGTTGCTATATATGTATAAGCAGGAACGATTACTTCGTCACCGGGGCCAACACCCATACCGATTAAAGCAGAAACTAGTGCTGCCATACCAGATGTCATTGCTACTGCATGTTTGATATTGAGCAATTCCCTCATTTCTTTTTCAAAATTCTCGGTTTCCTGATAAGGTCCGTTGTTTACTTTGAAAAGCTGTTTTGATTCAATAACTCTTGCTACTGCATCGATTTCTTCTTGACCTATTCTGTACATAATAAATGCCTCCTAGTTTATAAATGATTCAATATTGTTAATTGTTTCTTTTAATAAATGAAAGTCTGCGTTGTCAACATATCTCTGGATATTTTTACAACGAAACTGTATTATTTCATATCCGCCCATGCATAACTCTTTCTGAGTAGGGAAATATCCCTCATAACCATTGGCAACTGCAATGGAAATTACTTCATGATTTTCAATTTCCTTGTTAACTCTCAAGCCGATTTCGGAGAATAATTCGTAAGGGTAAGCAACGAAAATAAATTCTCCTAATCTGAATATTGTCTGGTCGCAGGTTATTGATTTAATTTCTTCATAGTTGTTTTCGTAGGATTCTTTTACCTTTATGTTGAATTGATGTTCAACTTTTGCCATAAGTCTCATATTTTCAACATCTGCGTTTTCTATCATTTCGCAAAGGGTATTGTATGGCAATCTCGGAAGAACCGGAATAGTTACTTTACCCGCAAAAACTTCAAGAAAAGTATCTTTGTATTCTGAAATTGTTTTATAAATTCTTATTGCATCTTCGGCTGCATTTTTTTTAATTGCATCGCATGCTCTGTCGGATGCTTCCATATAAGGCGAAACTTTTCTTGGAGCAACATCGCCCTGAGGCCCTAATAATAAATCACATATTCCGCCGATATATTCTTCAACCGCATCAGTCATACCACCCGACCAGTCTCTGCTTATATGAGTGTTCGGCCCCATTGAAGTTCCGTGTGCACCATATGAAATCAGTGTACCGACAATGCCTTGTTCACCTTTGAAAGAAAATATTGTCATTTTGGGGTTATAAACGCCCCATTCGGATTCTCCGAGACGGATTATATTATCAACACCGACTTCACGGCGGTTTATTCCAACATTACTTAATCCCTGAGCAGTTGCCATTAATACAGGCTCTTTATTTTTGATAGCTTCCTCGACTGCTGAAAATACTGCAGGAAGAAAAATATTATTAAAATTATCGTAATCGAAATTTCCCCATTCAGAACCTTCGTCGCTGTCGCCGAAGTTCGGACCGGTATGAGTATGAGTTACTGAGAGAAGTATATTATTAAATGGTATATCAAATTTTGAAGATAAGCTTTTTCTTAACTCATTGGCTTTATCTGTTGCTATAGAACAAATTGTCGATACGATGATGAGAAATTTAGTTTCATTGTATGTGAAATAATAGGCTGTTGTAGTTAAATCATCATTAATAAAATCTGAAACAGGTTGACTATTGTATCCGTAAAGGCGAGTGCCAAGCTTAGGTGTTATACTTCTTCTTGATACGCCTAAAGATAAATATTTACCCATGTAAAACACCTCCGTATTACATTATCATTATACCATTATGAAAAAATACAACAACCTTTTTTAGTGTTTAAAAATTCGCAAAAATTTACTTGAAAAACAGTATTGACTTTTTGTCTGAAAGTATGTAATAATCATCTATGGAGAGTGATTTTATGTTTTACCAGAAACTCGAATTGGGCGATCCACCGTATTTTATGTTCAGTAACGCAACCTTTGATTATCCTGAACATATGCATGTTAATGTTGAGTTATATTATTGCTATAAAGGAATAAGCGATATTGTTATTAATAAAAACAGATATACACTAAAAGAAGGGGAACTTGCAATAATCGGTTCTATGGCTTCTCATGAAGTTTTGAAAATTCCGAAAGACAAAGAATCCTTATGTCTTGTTATGGGAATAGGGCCGGCTATGTTAAGAGAACATTTCGGTATTCTTCAAAGGCAGGATTTTGTTGAGCCTGTTTATAATCTGAAAGAAAAAGAAAACGAAAAACTATATTTGCTTTTTAACGAAGTTGCCGTTCTTATACAAGAAAAGTCTTTGTATTCTGATTTAATAATAAAAGGAAATATGTATAAGATTTTAGGATATATACTTGGTAAGTTCATTTCCGAAAACGGAAACAGCTCAAAACCAAAAAAGCTTGATGCAATAAATCTTGTTGAAAAATCTCTGGAAATTATTTATAATAATTATCAGTCTAAAATTACAGTTGATGATGTTGCTAAAGGCTGCGGATACAGTAAGAGTAACTTTTGCAAAATATTTAAAAGCATTACCAACGATACATTTCATAATGTTTTAAACAATCATCGTGTTAAAATGGCGTGTATTCTGCTTTTAAACGATGTTGACTCAACAATAGAGGATATTGCTTCAAGAGTTGGTTTTGCAGATTCAAAAAGCTTTTGCAGAGTATTTAAAAATATAAAGGGGATATCTCCTGGAAAATATAAAAGCGACGATACAACCGTCCGGAAAGTTTAAACTTCCCGGACGGTTTTTTTAGTAAATTTTTGCGAATTTATTAAGAAAAAGACACCTTGTTTTGATTAGTAACGGGAGTATATAATTAAATAAAAATAATATGGAGGCAGATTTATGAAAAAAATACAAATGTGTTATGCAACCTGGCCGTGGGGTGTAAAAACAAAAGAAGAAGCAATTATTGCTGCAAAAGAAGTAAGCGAAATCGGTTTTAAAAATTTCGAGAGCGTTAAAAATGCAATTTATGCTTATGATTTTGATTTAAATGAGTATAAAAATATGTTAGACAGCTTTGGACTTACCGCAAAAAGCTTCTATTTTCATCTTCCCAAGGCTGGCGAAGAAGCAACCCTTTTCGATACATTGGAAAAAGAGCTTGATTTCGTTTCAAAGCTGGGTGTAACATTAGCAACTCTTCAGGGCGTTAACGGAAGACCCGAAGGAGATGTTATGGACGAAGCATCTAAAAAATACAATCTTGATATGACCTTGAAATTCGCTGAAATTGCAAAGAAATACGGGATTACAACAAATGTTCATCCCCACACTAATACATATTTTATGTATGAGGATGAAATTGATTATGTGCTTAACAACACAGATGAAAATTTAATTAGTTTTGCTCCCGATACAGCACATATAGCTGCAGCTGGCGGTGATCCTGTTGAAGTTATAAAAAGACATGCAAAAAGAGTAAAATTCACTCATCTTAAGGATTACAGACTGGGCGATGAAGTAACATCAAAAGGGTGGGTGGATTCAGGAGTTCCAATTATGTCCTGCTTCCATGGTCTGGGAGTGGGAACGATAAATTTCCCGGAAATTTTCAAAATTCTTGATGAAGCAGGTTATACAGGGCCTTTATGTATAGAACTTGATAAGCCGCCTGTTTCAAATTTTGACAGTGCAAAGAAAAATTATGACTATTTGAGTAAATTCCTTGAAGACTGAAAAGGAGAACAATTATGAAAAAAATTAAAGTCGGTATAATCGGTATGGGATATATCGGAGAAAGCCATATAGAAGCAGTGAGAAGAATAGGCTTCTGCGAGCTTTATGCCGTAGCGGATACCAACTATGAGCTTGCAAAGAAAAAAGCAGAATATTACGGTATAGAAAAGTGTTATTCTTCTGTTGAAGAGTTGCTTAATGATCCGGAAATTGATGCGGTTCATAACTGTACACCTAATTTTTTGCATCTTGATATAAATAAAGAGATTATTAAATCAGGAAAGCACCTTTTGTCTGAAAAACCTCTTTGTATGAATTATAAAGAAGCTGAAGAGCTCGTTGAATTAAAAAAGAAATATCCCGAAAGTGTTGCTGCGGTTAATTTTAATTATCGTATGAATCCTATGGTGCAGGAAATGCGTTCGAGAATTTCTGAAGGTAAAATCGGCGATGTAAGAATAATGACAGGTTCATATCAGCAGGATTGGCTGTTATACGATACCGACTACAGCTGGAGACTTGAGCCGGAGGTTTCAGGAAATTCCTGCGCAATTGCGGATATCGGATCACATTGGATGGATGCAATTCAACACGTAAGCGGACATATAATAACCGAAGTTATGGCAGATATCAAAACGCTTGTTCCTGTTCGTAAAAAGCCTAAAAAACAAACAGAAACTTTCACAAGCAATGTTCCTGCGGAATATGAGGAAGTTGAAATCAAAAACGAAGATTATGGTGCAGTTTTATTCCATACGGATAAAGGAGCAACAGGAGTGTATCATGTGTCAGAGCTTGCCGCAGGACACGGATGTTATTTTAACTTTGAAATAAATGGATCTAAAGCGTCGCTGAAATGGAATCAGGAAGAAAATGACCGCTTGTGGATGGGATTTCGGGGAGACGATAACCATCTTATAATAAGAGATCCCAATTCTGCTTCAGAGGAAACAAGGAAGGTAACAGCACTTGCTATGGGGCATCCTGAGGGATGGAACGACGCATTCAAAGGCAATATATATTCATTTTATAAATATATTGAAGAGGGAAAACGGTGCGAACCTGTTTTTGCAACTCTCGAGCAAGCGGCATATATAGTAAAGCTGACAGAAGCTGTTTTGGAAAGCAGTAATAAAAAAACATGGATAAAAATTAATTAAAAAGGAGTAATAAAAATGAGCAGATTTAAATATTCAGTAGGTCCCTGGAATGTTCACGAAGGAGCAGACGCATACGGCCCCGCGGTTCGTGATACTATTTCTTTTGAAGAAAAAATCAAAACTTTCAAATCAATAGGATTTGATGCAATTCAATTTCACGATGATGATGCAGTTCCCAATATGAACAATATGACAGAAGAAGAAATTATTGCTGAAGCTAAAAATGTTAAAGTACTTCTTGATAAATATGATTTGAAAGCAGAATTTGTTGCACCAAGACTCTGGATGGATCCTCATACTATAGACGGAGGATTCACTTCAAACAGCAAGGAAGACAGAGAGTTTGCTATGTGGAGAGCTTTTCGTTCAATAGATATTGCAAAAGCGCTCGGATGTGATAAAATAGTGTTGTGGCTTGCAAGAGAGGGAACTATTTGTTATGAAAGCAAAAATCCCGTAGAAACAACAAAAGCTTTGATTGATGCATTAAATAAAATGCTTGCTTATGATAATGATATTAAAATTATGATAGAAACAAAGCCGAATGAACCGGTTGACAGGAGTGTTTGTCCTACATTGGGACATGCAATGGCTATTTCGGCGGCTACAACTGATCCCTCCCGTGTCGGCGGACTTCTCGAATCAGCTCATGCTATGCTTGCCGGTCTTGATCCCGCAAGTGAAATTGCATTTGCAACTGCAATGGGTAAACTTTGGGGCGTTCATTTAAATGACCAGAATGGTATGAAATTTGATCAGGATAAGAGTTTTGGTGTTGAAAATTTAAGAACTGCTTTCAATCAGATGAAAATACTTATGGAAAATGGTTTCGGTTCAAATGGCGAATATATCGGTCTTGATGTTAAAGTTATGAGAACCGAGAAACAAGAAGGAAGCTATAAACACCTTGAAAACAGTCTTAAAATTGCAAAAATGCTTGAAGCTAAAATTGAAAGATTTGACTATGATTTCCAAAAGAAATGTGTCGAAGAGAGAGACTACGAAGCTCTTGAAATGTATGTTATGGAGCTTTTGATGGGCGAAAAATAAGGTGATTTTATGAGTAAATTGAAATTAGGTGTTGCAAGAAGGGATGTAACTCCGAAAATCGGCGGTTTGCTTTTGGGGTATAATCTTGAAACACTTTCAACGGCAATTAACGATAATTTGTCTGTTACTGCATTTGCATTCAAATCCGGAAATACAAATGCTATGATGATAAATGCAACTGTTTGTGTTATCGGGGTTACTTATTGTGAAGAGATGCGTAAGGAAATTGCAGAAAAAACGGATATTCCTTTTGATAATATCATTATTTCCGCAATTCATACTCATTCGGGTCCATCACTTGCAGAAGAATCAGATGGCTGGTTTTTTGATAAAGAATATTATGAAACAATTTTCCGTCCCGCAGTTATTGAAGCTGCTTTGGAAGCTTCTAAAAATATTGAGCATGTTACCGTTGGGTGTGGATGCGGTGATTCTTATGCGGGAATAAACAGAAGAGAGATTTCTCTTAGAAATACAGTTGTTCTGGGACAGAATCCTTGGGGACCCTTTAACCCCGAAATGAATGTAATTTCATTTAAAAATGATGAGCAGAAAATTGTTGCAAATATTATTACATACAGTGCACATGCTACGGCAGCAGGATGTAACAAAGAAGTTACAAGAGACTGGCCCGGAATAATGATTGATGCCGTTGAAAATATAAGCGGCGGATTGACTGCGTTTTTTAATACAACGATGGGAGATACGGGACCGCGTCTTTCTAACGGAAAAACTACAGGCGACGGAATAGCTGCAGTTGTTGAAATAGGTTCAATTGCCGCAGGAGATGCAGTAAGGATTTATAATTCCATTAATGAATATAAAGATATTACTCTTTCGGTAGCTACTTCAAATCTTCAGTTACCACTTCAGCCTCGTGTTCCATATGAAGAAGCGGTTGAATATCTTGATAAGTTAAAAGTTGAAACCAATTCAAAGTCATCTAATTCACATCTTAACGGACAGGTTATAACATTCTATACAAAAGTAAAAGAATCTTATGAAAATGGTTATGCTGATAAAGAATTTAAAGAAATCCCTCAGACTGTAATTAGAGTTGGTGATATCGTTTTTGCACCATTTACTTTTGAACTTTTTACCGAAATTGCTTTAAGAATTGATAAGGCTGTTTCTGACTATAAAGTTATATCTTTATCATATACCAATGGCCAAATGCTTTATATGCCTACTGAGGATCAGATTTGTCGTGGCGGTCATGAAGTTCGATGCTTTAAATACAGTAATTTTCAAAGATATGCTCATAATTCAGATTATCATCTTGTTATGGGAACTATAAAAAACATTGAAAAGCTTGAAAGATAATTATGGTGAATTATGAATTATTTTCTTTTATTGATCTCAGCTATCTTTAACGGCCTAAAAAGTGTTTATGCCAAAAAAGGCAATTCGTTTATGACCGAAAAACACAATATCTATACATATAACTCTTATATGTTTATAATAGCCTTTATAAGTACATTGGTTTTCGGTATTCCTGCATTTAACGGTATAAGTATTTATACCGTTACAGTCGGTGCAATATATGGCTTTTGTCTGTATTTTAGCCAGCTTTTCCTTATAAAAGCAATGAACGAAGGGAACACATCAATAACAACTCTGTTTTATTCATGCGGTTTTCTCGGACCGACATTTGTAAGCGTTTTTCTCTATAATGAGAAAATAACCCCGTTGCAGATTACAGGTATTATTCTGATTTTGGTTTCCTTTGTGATTACTGTTGAAGGAAAAGGAAAAACCTCTTTAAAATGGCTGATATTTGTGTTTTCGGCTCTTATTTGCAATGCTTTCGCGGGGAGCTGTCAGAAAATATTCGGTATGTCTGATTACAAACCAGAGCAAAGTGCATTTATGATTACTGTTTTTTTAACAGGTAGTATAGTATCGTTGTTTTTTGTTCCGAAGCATAAATTTTCCTTGCCTTCAAAGGGATTTATAAAAACATCTTCTGCTTCGGGAATAACACTCGGATTAGTTAATAATCTGAATGTGTATCTGGCAAAAGTATTGCCCGGCAGTATTGCTTTTCCGTGTGTGAACAGCGGAGGTATTATATTTTCCGCTCTCATTGCACGAATTATGATTAAAGAAAAGCTTTCAGTGAAAAAACTAATCGGTGTTGTCATAGGTATAACGGCGATATGTATAATAGCAGTTTAAGGTGATAATATGAAAAGTAAAGCGGTTGTTTTTATAATGCTTGGTCAGTCAAATGCAGTAGGCCACGGCATACCAATGATGGAAAAAGATAAAATTATTACTCCCTTGAAGAATGTATTCGGTTTAACAAGAGAAAAAAATCAGACGTTTGATATTGATTCCATTTGCTGGAGTGGATACACAAGCGGAGGTATGAATCTTGCGGAAGAACAGGACGATACCTATTCCGTTCCTAATTGCCTTGCGAAAATATGGCAGAATGAAATAGATTCGGGAAATAATTTTCCCGATTTGTATATTGTTCATATTGCAATAGGTGCACAGGGAGTAACTGAAAAATACTGGCCCAAAGAAAATGCGGTAAGAAAATTTATGTGGAATCCGGAATACGAGAAAAAACTTATACCTGGCAAATTGGGTGAAGTGGATATAGCTTTATTTGAATTTTCTAAGCATATTCTTTCAAAGATAATCCCAAGTCTTAACATGCTTGGGAAAACGGATATTAAAACATATCTTCATTGGAGAGGCGGAGAAGAAGATTCAGAAAGAGCGGGGGATAATTTAACAATTCCCGAACTTGAAAAAAATTACGATCTGCTTTTTTCGGGGTTTATGGAAGCTATCGGCAATGATAC
>JAZOOC010000322.1:0-2463 GCA_045654825.1 Clostridia bacterium
GAGATGTTATTATTGCATGTGATTTCAATTCAAAAGATGAAGTATTAAATTTTCTTTCAAAATTCACTGGAAGAAAACCCTATGTAAAAATAGGAATGGAGCTGTTTTATGCAGCAGGTCCCGAAATAGTAAAAGAAATCAAATCTATGGGACACAAAATATTCCTTGATTTAAAACTTTGCGACATACCAAACACTGTTAAAAAGAGTATGACAGTATTAAGAGACCTTGATGTAGATATGACAAATCTCCACGCATTCGGCACAAAAGCCATGATGAAAGCAGCTATTGAGGGACTTACAAGACCGGACGGCACACGCCCTCTTCTCATAGCTGTTACTCAACTTACATCCACAAGTCAGGAAGCTATGACAGATGAACTCTTGATTGAAAAACCAATTGATGAAGTAGTATCCAAATATGCACAAAATGCAAAAGATTCGGGTCTTGACGGTGTTGTATGCTCTCCCCTTGAAGCAAACAAGGTAAAAAAAGATTGCGGGGAAAAATTCCTTACTGTAACTCCCGGAATTAGATTTGCAGACGGTGATGTTGGCGACCAGGTAAGAATAACAACTCCCGAAAAAGCAAAATCAATGGGCTCTGATTTTATTGTTGTAGGCCGTCCCATAACTCAGGCTGACGACCCTGTTGCTGCATATGAAAGATGCGTAAAAGAATTTTTAGGATAAAGGTGATTTAAAATGAACAGACAGATTGCAAAAGATTTACTCGATATTAAAGCCGTTTTCTTCCGTCCGGAAGAACCGTTTACATGGGCAAGTGGTATTAAAAGCCCTGTGTATTGCGATAACAGACTTATACTTACAGCACCCGAAGCAAGAACCCATGTTGAAACTGCTCTTGCAAAAACAATTCTTGCTAACTATCCCGAATGTGAAGTTCTTATGGGTACCTCTACTGCTGGTATTGCTCACGCAGCGATAACAGCACAGATACTTGGAATGCCAATGGGATATGTAAGAAGCGGCGCTAAAGATCACGGAAGACAAAATCAGATTGAGGGAAAACTTGAAAAAGGACAAAAAGTTGTTGTTGTTGAAGATTTAATCTCAACAGGCGGAAGTGTTATAGAAGTAGTTAACACACTTCGTGAAGCAGGCGCAGAAGTATTAGGTATAGTAAGCATCTTTACCTATGGTATGAAAAAAGGTATCGACAGATTAAACGAAGCAAATGTTAAGAACATTAGTTTAACTAATTTTGATGTTATAGCAGATGTTGCTGCTGAAACAGGATATATAAAGAAAGAAGATGTTGAAAAACTTATTGCTTTCAGAAACAACCCTTCTGACGAAAGCTGGATAAGTAAATAAAGAAAGCGGTGAAAATAATGAGAAGTCTTATAGACATACTCGAACTGTCGGTTGATGAAATAGATGAACTTATAAAAACTGCAATGGATATTATTGCAAACCCGGATAAATACAGAGAAAAATGCAAATATAAGAAAATTGCTACATTATTTTTCGAGCCCTCCACAAGAACAAGATTAAGCTTTGAAGCGGCTATGCTTGAACTTGGCGGAAGTGTTCTTGGTTTTTCTTCTGCAAGCAACAGTTCTGCATCAAAAGGTGAAAGTGTTGCTGACACAGCAAAAACCGTAAGCTGTTATGCAGACATTATAGCTATGCGTCATCCGAAAGAAGGTGCGCCTTTAGTAGCAGCAAATAATGCTTCTATCCCTGTTATAAATGCAGGTGACGGCGGCCATAATCATCCAACCCAGACTCTTGCAGACCTTCTTACAATATACAGAGAAAAAGGAAGCTTGAGCGGATATACAATCGGTTTCTGCGGCGACTTGAAATTCGGAAGAACAGTTCATTCTCTTATTTCTGCTTTATCAAGATATACTGATATTAAAATTGTACTTATATCTCCCGAAGAACTGAAAATTCCCGAATATATCAAAAAGGATGTTCTTGATAAAAATAATATGCAATATGTTGAAACCGAAAGTCTTGAGAATGCTATTCCCGAGCTTGATATTCTTTATATGACAAGAGTTCAGCAGGAAAGATTTTTCAGTGAAGAAGAATATTTGCGTTTAAGAGACAGTTATATTTTAAATGAGGACAAGCTAATTAATGCAAAAGAAGATTTATGCATTATGCATCCTCTTCCCAGAGTCAACGAAATTGCAGTATCTCTTGACAATGATAAAAGAGCATGTTATTTCAAACAGGTTCTAAACGGTAAATATATGAGAATGGCTCTTATACTGAAATTACTGGAGGTTAAATAATGAATATAGATACAATAAAAAACGGTATAGTTATAGATCATATCAAAGCCGGAAAAAGTATGGATCTTTATAAATATTTAAACCTTGAGGCACTTGAATGTTCGGTAGCTATTATAAAAAATGTACCAAGTAAAAAAATGGGCAAAAAAGACATTATAAAAATAGATGCTGACATTGAGCCTGACTTGGATTTA